>CAYXJM010000108.1:0-7853 GCA_964465455.1 uncultured Klebsiella sp. | reverse complement strand
GTGCTGAGGAATTCCGGCAGCTGCTGCAGCGCCGCGAACGTGAGCTCGCCGAGCCGGTTGGCGCGCGCGAGTCCCGCCGCGTCGGTGCCCGACTGCACGTAGATCACGCGCGCGTTGACGCAGCCTTCCTGGTTCATGGCACCCACGTCGAGCGCGAGCCGCCGCGCGACCGACGCGAGCGTCGCCTCGTCGTCGAAGGCCTCGCGGCCGATGATCGTCGAGCTGTGCTTGGGGTCGAGCGTGATCAGGTCGAGGCCCGGCTGCAGGTAGCGCGTGACGTGCTTGATGCTGGCGAAGCCGCCCCAGGCCACGATCTTCTCGACGCCGCGCGGGTCGTAGAGCGCCTGTTCCACGTGCTCGTCGCCGCCTTTCCAGTACACCACGCTCAGGTGCTTCGTGAGCGGGTGCTCCCTGTCCATCTCGACCATCGTGCGGGCGATCGCGGTCGCCGTCAGCGGATCGTTCGACGGCGTCTTGATGATCGCGTCGGAACGCGTGAAGGCGTTGCGCACGACGGTGCCGACACTCACCATCGGCACGTTGCCGGCGATCACGTGCACGCAGCGCGCGCCGAAGGCGCGGATTCGCGTCGGCGCGCCGCGGTGGACCGCGGACGGCTGCTCCACCCAGCCCTCGAGGTAGTCGATGCCGACCAGCCGCTCGGCCATCTCGCGCACCACGGCCGGCTCGAAGGATTGCGGGATCAGCTCGTAGTAGTGGCGCAGGATCGGTTCGGACAGTCCGGAGGTCCGGCAGGACAGCGCGAAGGCCTCCTGCATGTGGCGGTTGCGGCGCACGTCCAGCGCCTGCCCCAGCCGGGCGAGGTACGCGACGATGTCGTCCATCGTGAGCGCGTAGAGGTCCGCCATGCGCGAGGGCTCGCGCAGCGCAAGCCGGGGCAGCACCGCGCCGATGTCGGGCGTGGTGAAGCGGGTCTGGCCGTGGCGGCCGCCGTACTCCACCGCGCAGTCGTCGATGATCTCGCCGCGCAGCACGAAGGGAACGCGCATCGAATCCTGCATCGGGGCTTTCCTCCTGGTCGGTACCGGTCCTGTTCCGTCTGCGCCAGTATGGGTGCGTCCGTCCGCCCCCTACATCCATCAAATGTACTACGATCTGCCGCCAGCGAAGCCGACAACGGATTCACCCTGCCATGGCGCGCGCCCTCGACCGCCTGCTCGACACGCTCTATGCGAGCCTCCTCGACGAGCCGCCGTGGCTCGCCTTCCTGCAGGCACTGGAGCACTACCTGCCGTGCCATCACTGCACGATGCTGCTGCGTCGTCCGCGCGACGGTGACGCCGGCGTGCTGATCGCGAGCCCCGAGAACAGTCCCGCGATGGCGGCACTGCAGCAGGAACACTACCGCCAGTCGCCGTTCCTGGAACTGCCGGAGGGCAAGGTCTGCATCCTGACCGGCGAGACGCTCAGATCCGCCCACCCGGCTTACTACGACTACATCCGGCACTTCAGCCGCGCGACCGACCTGATCGGCGTCAACCTGCTCGAGCCGCGCACGGGCATGACGTTCCGGCTGCGCGCGGCCCGCATCGACGGCGAGCCGGGTTTCGGCGAGCGCGAGCGCAAGGCCTTCGAGGCGCTGGTCCCGCGCCTGCGCACGGCGATCGCGCTCCATGCACGCATCGCGCTGCAGGAGTACCAGCTCAGCGTGATGGACGAGACGGCGGGTCAGCTCGCGATCGGCTCGATGGTGCTGGACGGCGCCGGTCGCGTGCTGGTCAAGAACGTGGTGGTCGACCGCCTGCTGCAGGCGCGCGACGGGTTCCATCTGCGCGACGGCGTGCTGCACTGCACCGAAGCGGCCGACGAGCGCGCGCTGCGCACGCTGCTGGCCCGGTTCCGTGCCGGCGCCGCGTCGCCGCCCGGCGAGCAGACCCTGAAGGTGCGCCGCCAGGCGGCGGAGCGCTACTGGAGCGTGCTGCTGCGCCCCTCGCCCCCGCGACCCGGGCTGGACGACGAGGCCGCTTCGACCGTGGTCGTGCAGCTGCGCGACGCGAGCCGCAAGCCCGATGTCAGCGATACCGCGCTGATCGAGCTGCTCGGGCTGACGCGCGCCGAAGCGGCGCTGGCGGTGCGGCTGGTGAGGGGCGAGAGCCTCAACGAGGCGGCGGAATCGCTCGGCATTTCGCGCTACACCGCGCGCTCCCAGCTCGCCTCGATCTTCGCGCGCACCGGCATGCACCGCCAGCCGCAGCTGGTGAGCCACATCCTGAACACCCTGAACGCCGTCTGGGGTTGACGCGGCTCGGGCTTCGGCCGGACAGTTGGCAGTGCGGGTGCGATGTTCGACTGAAGTCGAGCCCGCGACGTTCGACCGCAAGGCAGGCACTGGTTTCGATCGGAGGATCTGGATGAGTCACGAAGCGCTGATGCGCGATTACTACCGCACCTACAACAGCGAAGACGCAACGGCATTGCGCGCCTTCTACGCCGATGACGTGGTGCTGGTGTCCGCGCAGGGCGAGCTGGTCGGGCCGGACGCAATACTCGCGACCTACGCCCACCTCACCGCTCAGTTCGAGGACCGGATGACGCCCGAGGCGATCGCGAGCAACGGTGACACCGCCGTGGTGACGATCACCGACCGCTTCACGGCCAAGGTCGACGTGCCGGACTTCATGGGCGTCGCGCTGAAGAAGGGCGAGAGCCTCGAGCTGAAACTGCGCGGCACCTACACGATCGCGAACGGCAAGTTCCGCCGCATCCTGATCGAGGCCGCGTAGGAGCGGGCCACGCCCGCGACCGCATTCCTGCCAGAACCACCCCGGGAGACTTCGAGATGAGTATTCCTGCCCATCGTCACGGCAACGTTGGCGAGCTGCCGCTCGCCGGCAAGAGCGCGCTGATCACCGGCGGCTCGGGCGGCATCGGCTCGGCCTGCGCCGCCGCGTTGCTGCGCGACGGCGCCTCGGTCACGCTGAGCGCGCGCCGGCCCGAGCTGCTGGAAGAGGCGCGCCGGCGCCTCGAGCCGCTGGTGCAGGACGGCGCGCGGCTCGCGACCATCGCGGGCGATGCGTTGAACCGCTACGACGTCAAGGCCGCCATCGCGCTCGCCAGCGAGCACACCGGCACGCTCGACATCGCCGTTCCCACGGTGGGCGGCGGCGACATCCGGCCCTTCCTGCTGCACGACGAGACGAGCTTCATGAAGGACATCGAGCTGAACGTGGCGTCCGCCTTCCTCGTGATCCGCCACGCCACGCCGCTGATGGCGCGCGCGGGCGGCGGCAGCATCGTGTGCATCTCGTCCGAGGCCGCGACGCTCGCCTTCCCGTGGCTCACGGCCTACGTCACGGCCAAGTGCGCGCTCGAGGGCATGGTGCGCGCGCTGGCGGAGGAGCTCTCGCGCTACCGCATCCGGGTCAACGCGGTGCGCCCGGGCACCACGCGCACCGAGGCGACCGCCCAGATCTATGCCGACGCCGAGACCTACCGCCGCTTCGCCGGGGAGAAGCCGCTGGGGCGTCTCGGGGAGCCCGAGGACATCGCCGCCGGCGTGCGCTACCTGGCCGGACCCGAGTCCTCGTGGGTCACGGGGCAGAGTTTCGCGATCGACGGCGGCAACGAGCTGCGCAAGGCGCCGGACATGGCGCCGCTGGTCGAGCAGATCTTCGGCGCCGAGGTGTTCGCGCAGGTCCTGCGCGGCGAGGATCCGCTGCAAGCGACGCAACCGGACGAGAGGCGTCCGGGCGACGACTACTGAGCGCGCCGGCATGCCCGCACGCACCGCGGCCGGTTGCGTACAGTGAACACCACGCCGGGCTGGTACCGTCGCGCGACGGCCGCTTACATCCAGCGGCGCTTCGCGGTGCTGTTCTACTCGTTGCTGCTGTCGGTCGCCCTCGTGCCGCTGCTGGAAGCGCTGGGCGTCGGGACGGAACTGATCCGCTGGCTGCTCGCCGGCAACCTGCTGCTGGCCGCCGGGACCACGGAGCGCCCCTCATTGCGCTGGGCCGTCGTGATCGCCGTCTGCATCATGGTGGCCGAGCATCTGCAATCCACCGGACCCCAGGACTCTCCCCGCGCACTCGCGGGCCTCGGGCTGTGGTCGGTGATCGCGGTGATCGCTGCCGCGAACGCGCTTCGCTTCTCGCTGCAGGCGCCCGAGGTCAGGAGCGAGCAGATCCACGCCGCTCTCGGCGCGTACCTCCTGATCGGCCTGTTCTTCGGGCTGGCCTACTCGGTGCTCGAGAAAGTCGCGCCCGGCTCCTTCGCGCTGGCAGGCCAGGCGTTCGCCGGCGACCTGCGCGAGGCCGTCGCGATCTATTTCAGCTTCGTGACGCTGGCCACGCTCGGTTACGGCGACATCGTTCCGCTCACGGCTAGCGCGCGTGGCCTGGTGGTCATCGAGGCGATCGGGGGGCAGCTCTACATCGCAGTCCTGGTGGCGCGGCTCGTGAGTCTGCGCCGCTGAGGCGCGCGCCGGGGATCCGCTGCAAGCGGAGGCCCCGGACGCGCGACACGCGGATTCACCCGCCCGAGGTGTCGGCCGCGCTGCCGGCCGCGAGCGGCTCCTCCTGCCCGGCGGGCAGCGCTCCTCCTCCCGTCGCCGTGCCCGGAAGCAGCTCGAAGTCGGGCGTGAAGCGCACCATCGCGGCGCGCAGCGTGTCGAAGGGCCGGCGGTCGCCATCAAAGCGCGCCTTGCCCTCGTCGAGCAGCTGGTCGAAGGTCGCCGTTGCCCCCATCACGCGCTCGAGGTCGCTGCGGTTCACGGTGATCGTGAGGTCGGCCTGCTTCGCCTGCTGTCCCTTGATGTTCGTCAGCGCCGAATTGCTCAGCTCGACCACGAACTGCTCGCCGTTGTCCGGCGTCAGCAGGTTGATCGTGAAGTGCTCGCCGGCGACTTTCCGGCTGTCGAGGCTGATGCCGAGGAAGTTGAGCCACAGCTCCGTCGACATCCCGCGGATCGTGTCGGGTCCGCTGCTCTTCGCGGCCGAGCCCTGCGGCATGCCGTGGCGCAGTTCCCAGGCCGCGGCGAGGAAGCTGTTGCGCACGCTGGGGCTTTCCTTCTGGTAGCCGATCTGCTCGTAGACATCGGCGAGCAGATCCTTGGCGGCGGTGTTGCCGGGCTCGGCGTAGACCAGCTTGTTCAGGATCTCCACGGCGTGGAAATACTTGCCCGCGTCATGGAGCTCCTTTCCCTTGGCCAGGATCTTCTCCGCGCCGCCCATCATCTCGACGTAGAGCGGTGCCGAGTCCTTCGGCGACAGCGGCATCAGCGTGGCCGGGTTCGCGTCCCAGTAGCCGAGGTAGCGGTTGATCACGGCGCGGCTGTTGTGTTCCTCGGAGCCGTGGTAGCTGTGCGCCGCCCACTTGTTCTTCAGGCTGTCCGGCAGCTTGTAGACGTTGTGGATCTCGTTGATCGTGACGCCCTGGTTCGCGAGGTGCAGCACCTCGTTGTTCAGGTGCGCGTAGACGTCGCGCTGGGTGCGCATGACTTCCTGGATGCGCGCGTTGCCGAAACGCGGCCAGGAGTGCGCGGCGAACATGTACTCGGCCTGCTGGCCATAGCGGTAGAGCGCGGTGTTGATGTGTTTCGACCACATCATCGGGTCGCGCACCAGCGCGCCGCGCAGAGTGTAGATGTTGTGGATGGTGCCGGTGATGTTCTCGGCTGCCCAGAAGGCCTTCCAGTCCGGGAACCAGGTGTTCATCTCCGCCGGCGCCTCGGTGCCCGGCGTGTTCTGGAACTCCATGCGCACGCCGTCGATCGTGAGTTCCTCGAAGTCCTTCGCGATGTAGCGCGTGGGCTCGATCAGGCCGACGTTGCCCGCTGCGGTGTTCTTGCCGATCGACTGGTCCACGTGGCCGTAGGGGCTGCGCGGCAGCAGCACGCCGTACTGGAAGAACAGCCGGCGCGACATCGCGTTGCCGGCGTAGACGTTCTCGGCGACGGCATGTTCCATGAAACCGGCCGGTGCGATCACCGGCACCTTGCCGCTCTTCACGTCGGCCTCGTCGACCACGCCGCGCACGCCGCCGTAGTGGTCGGCGTGCGAGTGCGAGTAGACCACCGCGACGACCGGTCGCGTCCCGAGCTTCCCGTTCACGAACTTCAGCGCGGCGGCCGCCGTCTCCTTCGCGGTCAGCGGGTCGAACACGATCCAGCCGGTGTTGCCCTTGATGAAGCTGATGTTCGCCAGATCGAAGCCGCGCACCTGGTAGATCCTGCCCGGCACGACCTCGTACAGCCCGTAGGCCATGTTCAGGATGGCCTGGCGCTGGAGCGACGGGTTGATCGAGTCGAACTGCCGGTCCTGCAGCAGCCACTCGTAGCTCCCCATGTCCCAGGCCACGTTGCCGGCCTCGGCCATGATCTGCTTGTAGTCCGGCGCCGCGATGAAGCCCTTCTTCGCCTCCTCGGCGTCGCGCTTGTCCTCGAAGGGCAGCGTCGCGCGCAGGTTCTTCTGCAACTCGATGGTGTACTTCGACGGCGGCTTGCCCTTGGGGTCGAAGTGCCGCGAGGGATCCGCGGTCACCACGGCGCCGCCGCCGGCGGCGAGCAGCGGGATCGACGGCATCAGCGCGGTGGCGACGACGAGCGAAAATAGGAGGGCGCGTACGCGCCCGGTCATGCTGTTCATCGGCGTTCTCCTGTTCCTGTGCGATTGTTCGACGGAAGCCGTGGCGGCCGGGAGCCGGCGTTTGCGTTGTCGCGCGGATCGGATTCGAGCACGATTGGTGCTATAAATCCAATGCACTGAATTCGTCGATAAGATAACTTTTTTGCATGGCCATAACGCTCAAGCAACTCGCGCATGCGCGCGCGCTCGCGCAGCACCGCAGCTTCCGCGAAGCCGCGCTGGCGCTGAACCTGACCCAGCCCGCCCTGACGCGCAGCATCCAGGCGCTCGAGGGCGCGCTGGGTCTGCCGCTGTTCGACCGGCTGCCGGGCGGCGTGGAACCGACGCGTCTGGGCGCGCTGCTGCTGGAAAAGGGCGAGCGCGTTCTGCGTGAAACCCGCGATCTCGAGCGCGAGATGGGTTTGCTGCTGGGCTTGCAGGCCGGAAACCTCGCGGTTGCCGCGGGGCCCTACCCCGGCTGCGCACTGGTGCCCGAGGCGTTGGCCCGTTGCCTGGCGCGCATTCGCGGCCTGCAATGCCGGCTCCTGACAGGAGCATGGCAGGACATGGTTGGCGCACTGCTGAGCCGGCGCTGCGAGCTCGCGGTCGGCGAGCTGAGCGCCGCATCCGGCGACGCGCGATTCCGCACGACGCCGCTCGGTCCCGATGCGCTGCACTTCGTGTGCCGGCCTGCGCACGCGCTGGCGGGGCGGCGCGCCTCCCTCGCCGAGGTGATGGCGTTTCCGCTGGCCGCGTGCCGGGTGCCGGCCCGTCTCGCCGTCGCGTTTCCGCCCGACGCGCGCGCGGGGATGCTCGACGCCATCAGCGGCGAGTGGTTGCCGGCCATCGAGGTGGACTCCGTCGATGCGGCGATTCGTGTCGTCGCGACCAGCGATGCGGTGACCGCGATGCCGTTGCACTGTGTGGAGCGGCAACTGCTGGCCGCCGAACTCGTCGTGGTGGACGTGCCGGACAACCGCCTGACACTCGACGCCGGGCTGATCACGCTCGAGGGCCGCGCCCTGTCACCCGCCGCCTCGGCGTTCATCGAGGAAATCGCGCGGGTCCGGCGCGACCATGCCGCACGGGAGCGCAACCTGCGCCGGCAGCTCGGCATCAAGGCGTCGGCGGGCTGATGCCTTGCATGCGCGCGTGTGCGCCCACGGGCTCCGGGCGGGTCTTCAGTGCAGTGCCCTGTCGGCGCGGGCGATGGCGCGGCCGGTGACGCGCGTGACCTCGCCCTGCGGTGCGATGGTGCACAGCAGGCGG
>CAYXJM010000107.1:0-7885 GCA_964465455.1 uncultured Klebsiella sp. | reverse complement strand
GGCGCTGGTACTGCTGCGTGCCGCGCTGGCGACTGCGCGTCTTCAGCACGATGCGCGCCGGCGGCACCCCGAGCACCGCGACCAGCGCCGCGCGCACCTCGTCGAGCCGCGTGCGCGCCACCGCCTCGTCGACCCACGCCGGCGGCGCGTACTCGGCCACGTGCACCCAGTCCGCGTAGCGGTCCACCGCCACGGCGTACTCCGGGATATCGGCGTCGTAGATCCGGTAGCAGGCGGGTTGCGCGCTCGCGATCCAGCCCTTCAGGCGGCGCAGGTTCTTGCGCAGGCGGTTGGCGACCATCTCGGCGCCGGCGCTGAGCGGCGCCGCCGGCACCGGCTCCGCGGCCGGCTCCGTCCCGGGCTCGGGACGCGGCTTGCGCGGGCGCTCCGCGGCGGGGTCGTGCAGCAGCAGCCGGCAGTCGATCTGGCCGTTGCGGAAGCGGTAACGGCGTGCGAAGCGCAGCCCCAGCGCGTCCTCCAGCGGCCCCTCGGCGGTGAGTATCGCGGCGCGCCAGCCGGCGAACTCCTCGCGCACCAGGCGGCCGAGCTCCGCGTAGAGGCCGCGCAGCTGCTCCACCTCGCCGAGGCGCTCGCCGTAGGGCGGGTTGCAGATCAGCAGCCCCTGGCGCCCGGCCAGCGACTCGGGGCGGCGTTGCGCCGCAAGCGCGACGTGCGCGAGCTCGATGCGGCCCTCGAAGCCCGCGGCACGCGCGTTCTCCGCGGCATGCGCGAGCACGCGCGCATCGGCATCGGCGCCGGCGATCGGCACCAGGCCCCGCACGCCGCGTTCGCGCGCCGCGCGCGCCTCGGCCACCAGGCGCTGCCACAGCAGCGGGTCGTGGCCCAGCCATTTCTGCTTTCCCGCGTCGCGCCATTCCCCGGGCGCGGCGCCCGCGGCAATCAGCGCCCCTTCGATCAGCAGCGTGCCGGAACCGCACATCGGGTCGTACAGCGCCCCGCCCGCCGCGGCGAGCGCGGGCCAGCCGGCGCGCAACAGCAGCGCCGCGGCGAGCGTCTCCTTCAATGGCGCTGCCCCGGTGCCGCCGCGATAGCCGCGCCGGTGCTGCGGCCCGACCAGGTCTATCGCCAGCGCGACGCGCCCGCGGTGCAGGCGCGCGACGATGCGGATATCCGGCGCGCGCACATCGACGTCGGGGCGCAGCCCGTTGACGGCGCGCAGGCGATCGACCACCGCGTCCTTGACCTTGCGCGCATTGAACAGGCTGTTGCGCAGCTGATCCGAGACGCCGATGAAATCGATCGCGATAGTGGCGCCGGCGCCGATATGGCGCTCCCACGGCAGTTCCACCGCGCCGGCGTACATCTCGTCCGCATCGCGCGCGCCGACCTCGCCGACGGAAACCAGCACCCGGCTCGCGATGCGCGACCACAGGCAGGCCCGGTAAGCCGCGCCCAGCGGACCGGCGAAGCTGACCCCGCCCACGCCCACGCGCGGCTCGTCGATGCCCGCCCCCCTGAGTTCCGCCGCCAGCAGTTCCTCGAGCCCGCGCGGGCAGCTGGCAAAGAAGTGCCCGCCCGGGGTCCGGCCGCCGGCGCGCGGCGCGTCGCTGATTGTCATCTGCCCCGCCCCGTCAGCGCGCCGGAGCGCGCTCGCGCGCGATCGCGGCGCCCGCCTCGCCGATCAGCGCGGGCCCGTGGTAGATGAAACCGGTGTAGAGCTGCACCAGCGTCGCGCCCGAGCGCACGCGAGCAGCTGCGTCGCCCCCGCTCATGATGCCGCCGGCGCCGATCAGCGGCAGCTCGCCGGCAAGGCGGAAGGCGAGCCGGGCCATCACCGCGTCGGCCGCGCGCGTGAGCGGCGTGCCGCTCAGCCCGCCGCTCTCCGCCGCGTTCGGCAGTCCTTCGACGCCCTCGCGCGAGACCGTGGTGTTGGTGGCGATCAGCGCGTCCATGCGCGCGCGCCGCGCGCTGTCGGCGACGCGGTCGATGTCGTCGGCGGCGAGGTCCGGCGCGATCTTCAGCACCAGCGGCACGCGGCGCCCGTGGCGCTCGGCGAGCGCGTCGCGCCGCGCCACCAGCTGCCCCAGCAGCTGCTCGAGCGGCTCGCCGAACTGCAGGTCGCGCAGCCCCGGCGTGTTCGGCGAGGACAGGTTGATCGTGACGTAGGACGCCAGCCCGTGCACGCGCTCGAGGCAGGACAGGTAGTCCTCGGCCGCGCGCTCGAGCGGCGTGTCCTTGTTCTTGCCGATGTTGATCCCGAGCACGCCGCGGTAGTCGGCCTCGCGCACGCGCGCGCAGAGGTAGTCGACGCCGAGGTTGTTGAAGCCCATGCGGTTCACGATCGCCTGCGCCTCGGGAATGCGGAACAGCCGCGGCTGCGGGTTGCCGGGCTGCGGTCGCGGCGTCACGGTGCCGATCTCGATGAAGCCGAAACCGAGCGCCGCGAGCGCGTCGATGTGCTCGCCGTTCTTGTCGAGGCCCGCCGCCAGCCCGACCGGGTTCGGGAACTCGAGCCCCATGCAGCGCACCGGGTCCGGCGCGGGGCGGTCCGCGATGAGGGCGTCGAGGTGCAGGCCGTGCAGCGCATCGAGCGCGCTGAGCGCCACCGTGTGCGAGCGTTCGCCCGGCAGCAGGAACAGCAGTCGGCGCAGCAGGGAATACGGCAGTTTCACGCGGGCAACGGGTCCGGGTCGTGCGGGGGCGCACAGGATAACCGATGGCGGCACGTGGGTCGCCATTCATGGCGACAGCCGCTTCCTGCCAGGCACCCGTCGGCATGAATGCCGACCCACGCGCGGCCGCTCGCGTCGCCGTGGCGCTCAGGCGCCGGGCGGCTGCGCCAGCGCGAGCAGCGTGCGCACGGCGACCGCGTACATCGCGTAGTCCTGCGTGCGCGCCTCGCGGATGCCGGCCACCATGCGGCGCCAGCGCCCGACGGCCGGCGCGTGAGCGGCCTCCCACTGCGCGATGCGTTGCCCGGCGTCCGCGGCCTCGCACTCCCCGCAGGCGACCAGCGCGACGATGGCGCGCACCTGCCAGTCGAGCTCGTCGAGGAAGGACTCGCGCGCGAGCGCCTGCCACGTGTCGTCCACCGGGAGCGCCGTGATCTGCTTGCCGAACCAGTAGAAGTCGAGCCGCTCGTTGAGCGCGAAGGCGACGCGCGCGACCTCCTCGACCGCCACACCGCGCGTGCGCGCGACGTCGGCCATGCCGAGCGCGCCGATCAGCATGGTCGAGCCGGCGAACGCCGCGGCGAGCTCCGCGGGCAGCCCGGCCTGCACCAGTTCCGCGTGGCGGCGCTCCCAGGCGAGGCGCTGTTCGCCCATCAGGTAGTCGCGCATGCCGTCGCGGACCGCGCGCACCGGTGCCGCGAAGGCCTCGACCTCGACGCGCGCGTCGAGCCCGCCGCGGCGGTTGTGCACGAACCAGCGCGCGACCAGCCGCGTCAGCCGTTGCAGGTCGGCCAGCACCTCGAGCTGCAGGGCCGCCGGGACGACGTTGTCCAGCGCCTCGACGGCCTCCCACAGGCGGTGCAGGTCGAGCACCTCGCGCGCCACCACGTAGGCGCGCACGATCGCCGCGACCAGCGCATCGGTCGATTGGCGCATGCGCTCGATGAACGTGATGCCCATCAGGTCGACGACGTCGTTGGCAAGCTGCGTCGCGATGATCTCGCGGCGCAGCGCGTGCTGCTGCAGCCGCTCGCCGACGCGCTCGCGCAGGCGCGCCGGGAAGGCGTTGTCGAGCGCGCGCGCGCAGTACGGGTCTTCCGGCAGATCCGAGGCCAGGATGTCGAGCTTGAGCCGGCCCTTGACGTAGCAGGCGAGCACGGCGATCTCCGGCCGGGTGAGACCCTGGCCCTTCGCGCGCCGCTCCACGAGCGCCTCGTCCGGGGGCAGGAACTCCAGCGCGCGATCGAGCGCGCCGGCGGACTCGAGCGCGGATATCAGCGCGCGGTGCTCGTTGATCCGCAGCGCCGCCTCGCGCTCGGCGAGGCTGATCGACTGCACCTGGCGGTAATTGTCGAACAGCACCAGCTCGGCGACGTCGTCGCGCATCGACTCGAGCAGCTGCACGCGCTGCTTGTCGGTCATGTCGCCGGCGGCGACGATGCCGTTCAGCAGGATCTTGATGTTGACCTCGTGGTCCGAGCAGTCGACGCCGCCCGAGTTGTCGATAAAGTCGGTGTTGCACGCCCCGCCGCGGCCGGCGAACTCGACGCGCGCGAGCTGCGTCATGCCGAGGTTGCCGCCCTCGGCGATCACGCGCGCGCGGATCCGCGCGCCGTCGATGCGCACCGCGTCGTTGGCCTTGTCGCCAACGTCGGCGTGGTCCTCCTCGCTCGACTTGAAGTAGGTGCCGATGCCGCCGTTGAACACCAGGTCCACGGGTGCCGCGAGGATCACCGAGACCAGCTCGGCGGGCGTCAGGCGCTCGGCTTCCGTGCCCAGCACGCGGCGCATCTCGGTCGTCAGCGCGACCGACTTCGCGCTGCGCGCGAACACGCCGCCGCCCGCGGAGATCAGGCGCGCGTCGTAGTCGGCCCAGCTCGAGCGCGGCAGCGAGAACAGGCGCTCGCGCTCGGCGAAGCTCGCGGCCGGGTCGGGATCCGGGTCGACGAAGACGTGACGGTGGTCGAAGGCCGCGACCAGCCGGATCGCGCGAGAGCGCAACATCCCGTTGCCGAAGACGTCGCCGGACATGTCGCCGATGCCGACCACCGTGACCGGCTGCGCCTGCACGTCGATGCCGCGCTCGCGGAAGTGCCGCTGCACCGAGATCCACGCCCCGCGCGCCGTGATCGCCATCTTCTTGTGGTCGTAGCCCACGCTGCCGCCGGAGGCGAAGGCGTCTCGCAGCCAGAAGCCGTAGCGCGCCGAGAGCTCGTTGGCGATGTCGGAGAACGATGCGGTGCCCTTGTCGGCCGCGACCACGAGGTAGGGATCCGGCTCGTCGTGGCAGACCACCTGCGGCGGCGCCACGGTGGCGCCGTCGACGATGTTGTCGGTGAGGTCCAGCAGGCCCTGCACGAAGACCCGGTAGCAGGCCACGCCCTCGGCCTGCACCGCCTCGCGCGGCGCGTCGGGACGCAGCTGCTTCGGCACGAAGCCGCCCTTGGCGCCGACCGGCACGATCACGGCGTTCTTCACCTGCTGCGCCTTCACCAGGCCCAGCACCTCGGTGCGGAAGTCCTCGGGCCGGTCCGACCAGCGCAGCCCGCCGCGCGCGACCCGCCCGCGGCGCAGGTGCACGCCCTCGACGCGCGGCGAGTAGACCCAGATCTCGTAGAGCGGCACCGGGCGCGGCAGGTTCGGCAGCGCGGCGCAGTCGAGCTTGAACGAGAAGTAGTCCTTCGGCGCGCCCGCGGCGTCGCGCTGGAACCAGTTGGTGCGCAGCGTGCCGCGGATCAGCGCGAGGAAGGCGCGCAGCACGCGGTCCTCGTTCAGCTGCTCGACGCGCTCGAGATCCGCGAGGATGCGCCCGGCCAGCGCGTCCTCGGCCTCGCGGCGCGCGGCCGTGTCGCCGCCCTGCGCCGGATCGAAGCGCAGCAGGAAGAGCTCGACCAGCGCGCGCGCGATGCCGGGGTGGCGCGCGAGCGTCTCGGCGATGAATTCCTGCGAGAAGTTGTAGCGCACCTGCTTCATGTACTTCGCGTAGGCGCGCAGCACCGCGACCTCGCGCCAGCCGAGGCGCGTGCCCGCGATCAGCCGGTTGAAGCCGTCGCTCTCCGCGCGACCCGCGAGCACGGCGAGGAAGGCCGCCTCGACGACCGGGGCCACGGCGGGCACGTCGACGTCTCCGGCGAGCCCGTAGACCAGGCTGAAGTCGTGCACCCAGCACTCGCGCCGGTCGCTGCGCAGCAGCCGGTAGGGCCGCTCGCCCAGCGCGCGCATGCCGAGGTTCTCGAGCATCGGGATCACCGCCGAGAGCTCCACGGCGCGGTCCATGCTGCACAGCCTGAGGTGCAGCAGCTCCTCCGCCTCGCGCGCGTTGCGGTAGAGGTGCACCCCGAGCCCGCAGTCGCGCTCCAGCGCATCGAAGGCGCGGATGTCGGCCACCGCCATCGGCGTGTCGTTGTCGTCGCGGTAACCGGCCGGGAAGGCCTGCGCGTAGAGCGCGAGGCGGCGCGAACCCTCCTCCTCGCCGAATTCCTCGACCAGCGCGGCGCCGAGCTGGTCCTGCCACTGCTGCGCGATGCGCACGATCAGCGCCTCCAGCTCCTCGACGTCGTAGTCGGCGCGCGCGTGCTCGCCGAGGCGC
Source organism: uncultured Klebsiella sp. (assembly GCA_964465455.1). Lineage (GTDB taxonomy): Bacteria > Pseudomonadota > Gammaproteobacteria > Pseudomonadales > UBA5518 > UBA5518. The sequence goes on along the minus strand of CAYXJM010000107.1, from coordinate 1,663 downwards.
ATCACGAAATACGTGCGCACCAGCACCGATTCCGAGAAGAAGGTGGTGAACTCCGACTCCTCGGCGCCGAGCGCGTCCATCAGCAGCGTCTCGATCCTCTGCCTGAGCTCGGTGCGGTAGACGTCGCGCGGCCAGTACAGCAGGCACGAGGCGAAGCGGTTGCGCCGGTCGCTGCGGATGAAGAGCCGGATCTTGCGCCGCTCCTGGATCAGGAAGATGCGCATCGCGGTGTCGTAGAGCGTCGCGGCGTCGCCCTGGAACAGCTCGTCGCGCGGCAGCACCTCGAGGACGCGCCTCAGCGTGCGCAGGCGGTGGCTGCTGGTCTCCGGGCGGGAGCGCTCGATGACCTCGGCGACCTTGCGTCGCACGATCGGGATGTCCTCCGGATCCATGGTGTACACGACCGCGGTGAACAGACCGAGGAAGCAGTGCTGCGCGCTGACGCGTCCCGCGGCATCGTAGCAGCGCACCGCGATGTAGTCGGGGTACGCGAAGCGGTGCACGCGCGAGCGGCGCGAGGACTTGTAGAAGTCGACCTGCGGCCGCCGCGCGGCGGCGCCGCCCCCGGGCTCCGCGAGCTCCTGTGCGAGGAAGGCCGCCGCCGGCGTGTCGCGCCCGCGCAGCAGCCCGAGCTTCGCCCCGGCGCGGCTGGCGACGCTCGCCGTCGCGCCGCCGTGGTCCACTTCCAGCAGCTCGTAGCCGAGGAAGGTAAAGTTGTCGTCGAGCAGCCATTGCAGCAGCGCGCGGTTCTCGCTCCACTCCGGCTCGGGAATGCCCTGCGAGCACTCCGGCAGCGCGGCAACGAGTTCGCGCAGGCGCGCGCACATCGGCGCGAAATCGTCGACCACGACCGTGACGTCGGCGACGACGCCGGCCAGGCTGCTTTCGATGTCCGCCAGCAGCGCCGGGTCGCTGATGCGCGAGACCTCCATGTACACCAGCGCCTCGCGCCGGCGTCGCTCGCCGTCGGGGGCCACCGTGGCGGGGAAGACGTGGCGCAGTTCACCGTCGGCCTCGCGCTGCACGGTGAGGTCCGAGCTGACGAGCACGTGGATCACGATGCCGCGCCGATTCAGCTCCAGGCGCAGCGATTCGGACACGAACGGGATGCCCTGCGTCAGCACCAGCACCGCCGTGTGGCGCGAGCTCCAGCCGTGCTGCTCGAAGCGCGGGTTGAACACGCTGATCTTCGCGCCTGAGGCGTCGTATTGCTGGAGGTAGCGCCAGGCGTGATGGATGGTGGCCCACACCTCGGCGGGGCGGCGCTCGCGGACGTCCTCGAAGTCCATCGCGCCGATCACCTCGGCCGCGAAGGCCTTCAGCACCTGTTCGTCGCGGCCCGGCGCGAAGCGCCCGATCTCCTCGTTCAGGAAGCCGAGAAAGCGCTCCTTGCCCCTGCTGTCGTTCATGCCTGCCCCGTTGTCCGAATGATGCCGCAGCGCCGACGGCCCGCGCAGCGCGTGCGTTTCTCCCCCCGGCGTTGCGCGGCGAGGATACTATGGAACCTCGCGAGGCCGCACCGGTCGAAGCGGGGCCGAGGCCGTGGGTCCGGCTTCCGCCGGACATTCGTGGGTCAGGCTTCAGCCTGACATTCGCCTGGTGGCCGAGGATCGCGCTGTCCGGCTGAAGCCGGACCCACGGAAGCCGGCCTCATGGAAGCCGG
>CAYXJM010000106.1:5882-7918 GCA_964465455.1 uncultured Klebsiella sp. | reverse complement strand
GACGGGCCTCAGACCACACCGCGCGACATGTCGAGCGCGAGATCCTCGATCATGTCCTCCTGGCCGCCGACGGTCTTGCGGCGGCCGAGCTCGACCAGGATGTCGCGCGAGCTGACGCCGTACTTCTTCGCCGCGCGCTGCGCGAACAGCAGGAACGAGGAGTACACGCCGGCGTAGCCGAGGATCAGCGAATCGCGGTCGATGCGGATCGGGCTGTCCATCATCGGCACCACGAGATCCTCGGCCACGTCCATGATCTTGTACAGGTCGATGCCGTGCTCCACGCCCATGCGGTCGATCACCGCGACGAACACCTCGAGCGGCGTGTTGCCGGCGCCGGCGCCGAGCCCCGCCACCGAGCCGTCGATGCGGTTGGCGCCCGCCTCGATCGCGGCCAGCGAGTTCGCGATGCCCATCGCCATGTTGTGGTGGCCGTGGAAGCCGAGTTCCGTTTCGGGCTTCAGCTCGCGGCGCAGCAGCGCGATGCGCGCCGTGACGTCGTCGGGCAGCATGTAGCCCGCAGAGTCGGTGCAGTAGATGCAGTTCGCGCCGTAGCTCTCCATGAGCTTCGCCTGCGCGACCACCTCTTCCGGCCCGATCATGTGCGCCATCATCAGGAAGCCGACCGTGTCGAGGCCCATCTCGCGGCCCATGCCGATGTGCTGCTCGGAGACGTCGGCCTCGGTGCAGTGCGTGGCCACGCGGATGGTGCCGATGCCGCAGTCGCGCGCCATCTTCAGGTGGTCCACCGTGCCGATGCCCGGCAGCAGCAGCGCCGAGACCTTCGCGCGCTTCACCACGCCGACCACCGCCTTCAGGTATTCCTCGTCGGTGTTGCAGGGGAAGCCGTAGTTGATCGAGCGCCCGCCGAGCCCGTCGCCGTGCGTCACCTCGATCAGCGGCATGCCCGCCTCGTCGAGCCCGCGCGCCACGGTGCGCATCTCGTCCAGCGAAATCTGGTGACGCTTGGCGTGCATGCCGTCGCGCAGGCACATGTCGTGCAGCGTTACCTTCTTGCCTTTCAGATCCATGTTCTTTCCTCTCGAGATTCGTGTTTGCGCGTGTTCGGCTGAAGCCGAACCTACGCCACGGGTTCCAGCGCCAGGCGTCCCTCCAGGATCTCCTCGGCGAACATCTCCGCGGTGCGCAGCGCCGCGGCGGTCATGATGTCCAGGTTGCCGGCGTACTTCGGCAGGAAGTCGCCGAGACCGGCCACTTCCATCCACACCGAGACGCGCTTGCCGTCGAAGACGGGGCCGTTCTTCAGCGTGTAGCCCGGCACGTACTTCTGCACCTCGGCGACCATCTGGTGGATCGAGCGCGTGATCGCCTCCTCGTCCGGATCGTCCTCGAGCAGGCAGTGGATCGTGTCGCGCATGATCAGCGGCGGCTCGGCCGGGTTGATCACGATGATCGCCTTGCCCTCGGCGGCGCCGCCGATCTTCTCGACCGCGCCGGCGGTGGTGCGCGTGAACTCGTCGATGTTCTTGCGCGTGCCGGGCCCCACGGACTTCGAGGCCACCGTGGCCACGATCTCGCCGTAGGCGACCTTCTGCACGCGCGACACCGCGGCGACCATCGGGATGGTCGCCTGCCCGCCGCAGGTCACCATGTTCACGTTCATCTCGCGCTTGCCGACGTGATCCTGCAGGTTCACGGGCGGCACGCAGTAGGGACCGATCGCCGCCGGCGTCAGGTCGATCATCAGCGCGCCCTGCGAATTGACCTTGGCCGAGTTGGCCTTGTGCGCGTAGGCAGACGTGGCGTCGAAGCAGATCTGCACGCCGTCCGCGCGCATCGTCGGCAGCATGCCGTCGACGCCGTCCGAGGTGGTCTTCAGGCCCATGTCGCGCGCGCGCGCCAGGCCCGGCGACTGCGGTTCCACGCCCACCATCCACACCGGCTCGATCAGCGCCGAGCGCTTCGCCTTCATCAGCAGGTCCGTGCCGATGTTGCCCGGGCCGATGATGGCTGCCTTGATCTTGTTACCCATGAGTTTCCCTCTTCGCGAATACCTGTCCGGCTGAAGCCGGACC
>CAYXJM010000106.1:3951-5782 GCA_964465455.1 uncultured Klebsiella sp. | reverse complement strand
TCACACGAAACGGCAACTCGCCGAGCCGATGCCTTCCACCTCGCAGCGCATCTCGTCGCCGGGACCCACCGGCTCCAGCGGCACCACGGAGCCGGAGAGGATGATGTCGCCGGCCCGGAACGGGATGTCGTAGCGCCCCAGCGTGTTGGCGAGCCAGGCCACGGCCGTCAGCGGATTGCCCTGCACCGCGGAGCCCAGCCCCTGGGACAGCGGCTTGCCGTTCTTGAACACGTTGACCCTGAGGTTCGGCAGGTCGTAGTCGCGCGGGTCGACCGCGCGCTCGCCGAGCACGAACACGCCGCAGGAGGCGTTGTCGGCCACCGTGTCCTGGATGCGGATCTTCCAGTCGCGGATGCGCGAATCGACGATCTCGAAGCAGGGCATGATGCATTCCGTGGCCGCGAGCACGTCGGCCTCGGTGACGTCCGGCCCGACCAGGTCGCCCTTCAGGCGGAACGCGATCTCGGCTTCCGCGCGAGGCGCGATCAGGTTGCCGGCCACCGGTATGGCCGCGCCGTCCGGGTAGTGCATGCGATCGGTGAGGAAACCGAAGTCGGGCTGGCGCACGTTGAGCATGTCCTGCACCGGCTTCGAGGTCACCCCGATCTTCTTGCCGATCACCTTCTCGCCGTCGGCGAGCCGGCGCTCGAGAAAGCGCAGCGAGATGTAGTACGCGTCGTCGATGGTGATCCCGGGCTCGCGGTCGGTGAGCGGCGCCAGCACGCGCTGCTCGCGCAGCGCCGCGTAGAGTTCGTCGCCGAGGCGCTCGATGGTTGCCTTGTCCATGGATTCGATCCGTTCCTTCGCGTGGGAGCTGTGGCGCTCAGCCGTTGGCCAGGAAATCGTGCGACATGCGGTTGAACATGTCCTGGTGCTCGACCATCACCCAGTGGCCGCAGTTCGACACCAGCACGAGGCGGATGTCGGGCACGTTCCTCGCGAGCTTCATGATGCCGGATTCCGGCATCATGCGCTCGTTCAGGCCCCAGAAGCCGAGCACCGGCGCGGCGATCTCCCGCAGCCGCTCCGTCAGCTCGGGCACCTTCATGGTCGCCATGACCTGCGCGTTCATCAGCTTCATGATTTCCATGCGCTCGGCGATCAGCGCGTCGGTCGCGTGCTTCGGATCGTGCATCAGCGAGGTCGCGAACAGGTCCTTCATGACCTCGGGCGTCACGGCCTGCCCCGAGGAGAACACCTGTCCCATCTTCTGCATGCCGGGCATCTGGAAGTACTCTTCCTTGGCGTTCAGCCCGCCCGGCGCCATCAGCACCAGCTTCTCGGTCATTTCCGGGTAGTCGAGCGCGAACTGCAGCGCGATGGCGCCGCCCAGCGAGTTGCCGACCAGCGAGCAGCGCGCGACACCGGCCGCGTCCAGCGTCTGGCGGATGCACTCGGTGAAGAAGGACAGCGGGTACTCGACGTCCGCGGGCTTGTCGGAGAAGCCGTAGCCGATGTGGTCCGGCACGATGCAGCGGTAGCCGCGCTCGACCAGGTACGGGTAATTGCCCTTGAAGTTGCTGTAGCCGCTGGCGCCGGGGCCGCTGCCGTGCAGGAACACCACGACGGGACCCGTGCCCTCGTCGAGGTAGTGCATGCGGTAGCCGTTGGCGCATCGGGCGTATTTGCCCTGCGGCAGAACTGACATGGGTGCCTCCCGAATTACTCGTGTTCAGGGACCGGAGGGGCCTGCGCGGCGCTGCGCGAGGAATGAGAGGCATTCTACGAACAATCGAAATTTCTTGCAAAATTCTTTTGTTTAAGGCGACGCGCCCGCGAATACCCCCAGTATTCGTAATTTTTGTTCGCGTTTTTTACGCAAGCTGACGAT
>CAYXJM010000106.1:0-3851 GCA_964465455.1 uncultured Klebsiella sp. | reverse complement strand
ACCGGCGTCGCCGGCGGCATGGCGAGCCCGAGCCCGTCGCAGAGGGCCTGCGCCAGTTCGCGCCACGTCGTGCGCGCGGGGGCGCAGGCATTGTAGACCCGGCCGCACGCTTCGCCGCGCCCGGCTGAGCGCAGCAGCAGCTCGACCACATCCGCGACGTGGATCAGCGGAATCGCGTTGCCGCCGTCGCCGATGAAGCGGAATTTCCCGCCGGCCATCATCGCCGCCATGTCCTGCAGGAAACCCTCCCGGCGATGAGCGGGGCCGTAGATGAATCCGGGCCTGACGATCGCGACGTCGAAGACGCCCGGCCGGTGCGCGTCCATGCAGCCGGCTTCCGCGACGCACTTGGCGCGTCCGTAAGGATCGATACTGCTGCCGAGCAGCGGCTGCGTCTCGTCGCACTCGCCGCTGCGGCCACGGAGCTCGTAGACCACCACGCTGCTGACGTAGACGAAGCGAGAGGCGCCGGCCTCGCGGGCCGCCCGCAGCAGGTTGGCGGTCCCTTCGGCGATACCCGCGTGGTACGCCTCGATCGTGTGCGACAGACCGGTCGGCGCCGCGCAATGGAACACCACTTCGCAGCCCGTGATCGATTCGGCCAGCGCACCGGAACGCGACAGATCGCCACGAACAACGGCGACGCCGCGCTGTTCCAGGCGCGAGCAGTCGCTGCCGGGGCGCGCGAGCGCGACCACCTCCCGTCCCGCGCCCGCGAGGCGCTCGACCAGCGCCGCCCCGACCAGCCCGGTGGCGCCGGTGACGAAGACACGCCCGGACGTCATCGGACGCACTCGCCCGAACCGGGTCTGCAGGCGGCGCGACGCGCGGCCGGCCGGCAGCAACAAAAAGGCCCGCCGAAGCGGGCCTCGCGCGGCATGCTCGCGCTCACATGCAGCAGAAGTCGTAACGCGCGCCGATCGACCAGGTCTCGAGATCGTCGCCGAGCCGGTCGAAGTCGTACGTATAGCCGGCGGTGATCGAGAACTGCCGCGTGGCGTGCACGCGCGCGGTCAGCCCCGCGCTCGAGTAGTCCTGGTCGCCGCCCAGGTCGTCTATGTCGCCCTCGAACAGGTCGACGTACTTGCCGTTGGCCTCCACTTCCAGCGCCGGGAACAGCCACGCGCGCAGGCCGATCTCCGCACCGAGCCCGTAGCCGTCGACGTCGTCGAGGCCGAGCGGCAGGTCCTTCAGTTCCTCGTAGGCGGCCAGGCCACCGGCGTAGAAATCCACGCAGTCGGTCAGCTGCCAGCGCCCGCCGACCGCACCCTGCACCGCGACGTCGTCGGCGGAATAGCCGTCGAGCTCCGACCAGCGGCCGCCGATCTTCGTGTAGAGGTGCTCGGTGGGCTGCAGGCCCAGCGTGAGATCGTAGTTGTCGAATTTCAGGTCCAGCGCCTCCGAGTCGTCGGCCTCGGTTTCGCCGTAGCTGCCCTCGATGTAGGCGTAGCTGAAGTCCTGCGCCATCGCGGCAACCGGCAGCGCCAGGCAGAGTCCAAGCAATACTTTCTTCATGACCGTTCTCCTCTCGAACGACAACAAGCCCCGCGACGCGCAGCCGCCGGGTCCAGCATGCTCAAGTCTAGTGGCCCCCGACGGCCCTGCCCGCCGCTACGCCGCGCGCTGTGAATTAGTGCCGCCATCGCCCGTCGCCACGCGCGACGGACCGTCACGCGATCACGGCGGCGCTGAAGACCGTGGGATCGCCCAGCATCGGGCGGTGCGAAGGAGGCTGGCGGCCGTCGATGTCGCGGATGCCGTACTGCTGCGCGAGCTCCGCCCCGATCCAGATGCGGCCGCTGCGGTCCATCAGGTGCGGATCGCGCGCCAGCGCGTCGATCACCAGCCCCGTGAGCTGGGGGCTCTCCATGGTTTCCAGCAGGTGCTCGTAGTGACGCGCGAGCTCCGGGTCGGACAGCGCGACGTCGGTGCGCTCGGTCTTCAGCAGGCCCATCCAGATCGAGACCACCGCGACGTTGTGCGGGCGCAGCTCGACGGCCATGTCGTGCGCCATCTTGTCGACCGCCGCCTTGCCCGCGCCGTAGGCCGGGCCGTGCATGTAGCAGGTGCCCCCGAACGAGGAGGTGTGCACGATCAGCCCCGCGCGGCGCGCCACCATCAGCGGCGCCGCGTAGTAGCTCGCCACGTAGTTCGAACGCATGCCCACGTCCAGCAGGCTGAGCAGGGACAGCGGCTTCTCCCAGAACGCGCCGGGCTGCACCAGCTCGTCGGGGATCGCGCAGGCATTGTTCACCAGGACGTCGAGGCGCTCGCCCTGCTCGCGCGCGACGCGCTCGAACAGCGCACGCACCTGGGCGTCGTCGCCGTGATCACAGGCCACCGCGATGCCGCGACCGCCGAGGCGGTCGATCTCGGCGGCGGTCTCGTGGATCGTGCCGGGCAGCTGCGCATCGCCCTCGCGCTGCGAGCGTCCGGTGATGTAGACCGTGTAACCGCGACCGCCGAGGGCGAGCGCAATGCCCTTGCCCGCCCCGCGGCTCGCGCCCGTCACCACCGCCACCGGGCGGTTCTCCTGGTTCATCCTGTCGTCTCCTGCGGGGGGATCAGATGTGCCGTGCGGCGATGTCGTCGACCTGCTGGTTCAGCGTCCAGTAGTCGTAGAGCACGCCGAGCAGGAACACGCCGCCCGTCAGCAGGTACAGCAGTCCGCTCAGCCACTTGCCCATGTAGAACCGGTGCACGCCGAAGATCCCGAGGAAGGTCAGCAGGATCCAGCACACGTCGTAGTCGATCGGCCCTTCGTGGAAACGCCGCTCCGCCTGGCGGTGCATGCCCGGGATCAGGAACAGGTCGACGATCCAGCCGATGCCGAGCAAGCCCAGCGTGAAGAACCAGATCGTGCCCGTCACCGGCTTGCCGAAATAGAAACGGTGCGCCCCCATGAAGCCGAAGATCCACAGCAGGTAGCCGATCAGCTTCGAATGCGTGTTCTCTCCGGGCATCGCGGGCCTCCGGCGGGGAAAGAGGACATAGTGTAACCAATCCGTGTTTCAATCAGCGAACCCGTTGCACGCTGACCGGATGTCGCCGATGACCATACGCAACCTCGACAAGCTCTTCGCCCCCTCCTCGGTCGCGGTGATCGGCGCCAGCGAGCGCCCCGGCAGCATCGGCAGCGTGCTCACCCGCAATCTCGTCGCCGGGGGTTTCGCCGGCCCGGTCTGGGGCGTCAACCCGCACCACGCTGGCACGGTGCAGGGCATCCCCTGCTTCGCGTCGGTGGCGGCGCTGCCCGCGGCGCCGGATCTCGCGATCATCGTGACGCCGGTCGCCGCCGCGCCGCAGCTGGTCGCGGAGCTGGGCGAGCGCGGCACGCGCGCCGCCGTCGTGATCAGCGCGACCCGGGAGGACGCCGCGGGGCAGGAGATCAAGGCCGCGATACTCGCGGCCGCGCGCCCCTACACGATGCGCATCGTGGGACCCAACTGCCTCGGCGTGATGGTGCCGGCGATCGGGCTGAACGCGAGCTTCGCGCACCTGCCGCCGCTCCGCGGCCGGCTCGCCTTCGTGACCCAGTCCGGCGCGATCGTGACCTCGATGATCGACTGGGCGCAACCGCGCGACATCGGCTTCTCGCACGTCGTGTCGCTCGGCGACATGAGCGACGTGGACATCGGCGACATGCTCGACTTCCTCGCCAACGACGCCGGCACCGACGCGATCCTGCTCTACATCGAGGGAATCAGCGGCGCGCGCAAGTTCGTCTCCGCCGCGCGCGCCGCGGCGCGCACCAAGCCCGTGATCGTGGTGAAGGGCGGGCGCTTCGCCGCCGGCGCGCGTGCCGCGGCCACGCACACCGGCGCGATGATGGGACGCGACGAGGTCTACGA
>CAYXJM010000105.1:0-7919 GCA_964465455.1 uncultured Klebsiella sp. | reverse complement strand
TGTGGATGCCGGAATCGCCGGGAGCGATTCCGGCAACACGCGTAGCCGCCGGCACATGGATGTGCCGGCGGCGGCCGCGCGCGGCACGGACCCGCCCCTCGGCGCGCCGCACCACGCTCGACGCACCGCGCTCGACGCACCACGCTCGACGCACCGCGCTCGACGCACCGCGCTCGACGCGCAGGGCGAAGCGCAAACAGTCAGTCCAGCAGTCCCGCGAGGTATTCGAGCTGCCCCGGCGTATCGACGTCGGCGAGGATGCCGGGGTCGTCGAGCTCGACGAAATGCGCGCGCGACTGTTCCGCCACGATCAGCGCGCGCGCGCCCGTGTCGCCTTCCAGCCGCGTCAGCGCGAAGAAGTAGCGCCGCGCGAAGCCCACCGGGTGCCCCCAGGCGCCACCGTGGGTGGGCACGACCAGCTCGTGCGCGGCGATCAGCGCACGCACGCGCTGCATCGTCTCGGGACGGATGAAGGGCTTGTCGGCCAGGCTCACGAGGCAGGCGTCCCAGGCGGTGAGCTGCGCGATCGCGTCGGCCAGCGTGAAGCCCATGCCGCCGCCGGCGCGCGGCGCGCGCAGGATGCGCACATCGGGGTAGCGCGCCGCGAGCTCGCGCGCATCGTCGTCCGCGGCGAGCACGACCGCCACCTCGTCGCAGCAGGACCGCAGCAGTTCCAGCGAGCGCGCGAGCATGGTCGCGCCCCCGGGCAGCATCGCCGCGCGCTTGTCGCTTCCGAAGCGCCGGCTGCGGCCCGCGGCGAGCAGCAGCCCGCCGACCAGCGGACGCGCCGCGCTCATGCGCCCGGTTCCGCGCGCCGCAGCGCGATCAGCTCCGCCATGATCGCGATGGCCACTTCCATCGGGCGCTTGCTGCCGATCGCGAGACCCACCGGCGCGTGCAGCCGCGCGATGCGCTCCTCGGCCACGTCGAGCTCGCGCAGGCGCTCGCGGCGCTTGGCCGACGTGCGCGCGCTGCCGAGCGCGCCGACGTAGAAGGCATCGAGGTTCAACGCCTCCATCAGCGCCATGTCGTCGATGCGCGGATCGTGCGTGAGCGTCACGATCGCGGTGTGCCGGTCGACACCGGCCTCGCGCAGGAAATCGTCGGGGAAGCGGCAGACCAGCTCGACCTCCGGGCCTCGCCACGCGGCGATCTGCTCCTCACGCGGGTCGCACACCACGACGCGGTAGTCGAGCATCGTCGCCAGCGTCGCCACGCACTGCGCCACCTGCCCCGCGCCGACCAGCAGCAGGCGAAAACGCGGCCCCAGCGTGTGGCGCAACGCCCCGTCGGCGAACGTGAACGGCTCCATCGCGTCCACGGCAGCCGCCGTGCACGCGCCGCTGTCGAGGCGCAGCTCGCGCCGCACGCAGCGCCGTGCCGCCAGCGCGGCCAGCAGCGCCTCGAAGTGCGCGAGATGGGTTGCGGCGCGGCAGGGCTCGGCCACCACGCCGAGCCGTCCGCCGCAGGGCAGCCCGAGCCGCTCGTTCTCCGCGGCGCTGAGCCCGTAGGTGCGCAGTGCCGGCAGCTCCGTCGCGAGTTCCCCGGCGCGCAGCCGCGCGATCAGGTCTTCCTCGACGCAGCCGCCCGACAACGAGCCGCACACCCGGCCGTCGGCGGCGCAGGCCATGATCGACCCGAGCGGCCGCGGCGAGGAGCCGCTGATCTCGACGATGGTGCACAGCCACGCCTTCTGTCCTTCGCGCAACCACTCTGCCAGCGCGCCCAGCACTTCCTGTTCCGCCGATTCGATCCTCATCGCGACCTCGCTGTCCCCCGATTCAGAAAATGCCGAGCGCCAGTCCCGCCGCCAGCGCGCGCCCCGCGTCGGCGGCACGCGCCACGTCCGCCGCGCCCGGCTCGCCGCGCACGATCAGCGGCTCGGCCACCTCGCGCAGCGGGTATCCCTGCAGGATGCGCGCGAGCTGGCGCACCGCGCCGCTGCCGTCGTTCCCCGCGCTGACGATCAGCGCGACCGCGCGGTTCAGCTGCTGTGCCGAGGCCGCGTAGAAGGTGCGGTCCAGAAACTCCTTCAGCCCGCCCGATACGAAGCCGAAGTTCTCCGGCGTCGCGAGCAGCAGCGCGTCACACCACGCGAGGTCCGCCGCGCCGGCCTCGGCGGCGCGCAGCCAACGCACCTCCACCTCCGCTTCCTCGCGCGCACCCGCGACGGCCGCGTGCGCCAGCCGCTCGGTGCTGCCGCTCTGCGAGTGGTGGACCACGAGCAGCCGCTTCACGGCGGCACGGCCCCGCGCGCCGCGCGGCGTTCGCGCAGCCGATGCGCCAGCGCCGCGCACAGCGCGATGCCGAGCCCGTCGGCGGCCCAGTCGAGCAGCGAGAACTCGCGCCACGGCAGCAGCGCCTGCACCAGCTCGATGAACAACCCGTAGCCGAGCAGCGCCAGCATCAGGCGCGCGGCGAGGCCGCGCTGCGCGTAGCCGAGCTGCGCCAGCGCCGCGAGCAGGAAGAACGCCACCGCGTGCTGGACCTTGTCGCTGAACCGGAACTCCGGACCCACCGCGATCTTCAGCACGGAGCCGACGAAGACCAGCACCAGCGCCACCGCGAACAGCGCGCGACAGGCGCGGCGCAGTCCCGCCTCGGCCCCCTCGGGCCACGCCGGCATCCGGGCGCGCTCAGCGGTGACGCATCGTGACCTGCTCGCCGGTGCGGAATTTCCCGCCGGCTGCGATCCAGTTGCGCACCGTCTGGCCGGCGTCGCGCTTCGGGTTGTAGATGTCCTCCTCGCTGCTGAATTTGCCGTTGCCGGCGTAGACGAGCCGCGTCCAGTTCGGGAACGAATACGGCTTGCCGGTGGCCGCGTCGAAGGGCGCGGGGAAGGCGTTCTGGCACTGGAACACGATCGCGCCGTTGTCCTCGTCGAAGCAGACCCAGTCCTGCGGGAACGTCATGGTCGGGAACGGCGCCATCACGCCGGTGATCCAGTCGCAGATCGCCTGGCGCCCGTGGAACTCGCCGTAGGCGTGCTCGATGTAGTGCGCGTCCTCGGTGAAGAGCGCGGCCCAGACGCGCCAGTCCCCGGTGCGCGATGCTTCGTCGCGCGCCGCGTTGAAGATCGCCAGTGCCTGCTCCAGTTCCGCCCGTGTGTACCTGGCCATGTCCCGTGCCTCCCCTGCGATGGATGAAAGTGTCTGCCCGCTTCAGCCGAACGCCGCCGCGCCGCGCTCGAAGCACCAGTATGCCGAGGCGCAGCCCACCACGTACACCGGGGCCCACCCGACCCACGCCGGGCGCGGCACCGGCAGGCGCCGCCACGCGGCGCGGAACAGCAGCACCGCGGCCACGAACACCAGCTGCCCGAGCTCGATGCCGATGTTGAAGGTGAGCAGTGCGAGCGGGATGTCGTGCGGCGGCAGACCGACTTCCAGCAACGCACCGGCGAAGCCCATGCCGTGCAGCAGCCCGAAGCCGCCCGCGGCGAGCCAGGGGCGCCGGCGCAGCCAGTGCGCGTCGGTCGGCTCGCGCGTGAGCTCGACGGCCACCACGAAGATGCTGAGGGCGATCGCGAACTCGACCAGCGCGACCGGGTAGCGCAGGAAGCCGAGCGCGGCGAGCGCGAGCGTGACGCTGTGCCCGACCGTGAACGCCGTGATGGTCCACAGCAGCCGCTGCCAGCCCGCGACCAGCAACAGCAGCCCGAGCACGAACAGCAGGTGATCGACGCCGCCGAGGATGTGGCCGACGCCCATCTTCACGTAGTCCAGCGCGACGTCGAGTGCCTGCTGCCGCGCCGCGATGCGGAAAACGGGCTGCGCCGCGTTCAGCATGCCCTGCGCCACGACGCCGTCGCGCCACTCGATGCGCACCAGCGCCGCCGACTGGTTCTCCGCCAGCCCCGCGACGCGCAGTTCCTGCCCGTGCAGCGCCTCGCTGCAGCGCATGCTCCAGTCGCTGCGCACCCCGGTGCCTTCGTAGGCCCAGCGCCGCTCGCTGGTGTCGCGGCACGACGGCGGCAGGACCGGCACGAGCGGCACCGGGGTCGCGGCGAAGCGCGGCGTCTTCCAGGTCACGGCATAACTGCCGTCGCCCTGCTCGCGGATGGCGAGCAGCGACGGAGCGAGCTTGTGGGCCAGCGCGCCCTCGGCCAGCACCAGCAGCAGCAGCGCGGCGACACCGCGGCACCAGCGCATCACGACTGCACCCCGTATTTCTGCCTGAGCGTCACCATCGCATCGGCCACGGCGCGCCGCGCGCGCTCGCGCAGCACGTCGCTCTCCAGGCGCCGCCGCACCTCGGGCTCGTCCGGCCCCGGCAGGCGCCCGGCTTCCACCTCCTCCACGCGCACCAGGTGCTGGCCGTAGCTGGAAGCGATCGGGCCGCACCACTGGCCGGGCACGCAGCGGCCGATCTCGCGCGCGAAATCCTCGCCGAACTGCCCGGCCAGCTGTTGCGCGCTCAGCAGCGGCAGCGCGTGGCCGCCGAGAAAGGGGTCGCCGAGCGCGAGCGCCGCCTCCGGCGCGAGCGCCCCGCGTTGCAGCTGCCCGAGCGCGGCACGCGCGTCGCCGAGCGCGTCGGCCTTGCGCCGGTCGGCGCTGAAATACACCTGCGTGATGCGCCAGCGCGCCGGCAGCGCCAGCTCGTCGCGGCGCCTGTCGTACATCGCGGCCAGCTCGGCGGCGCTCGCCGGCGCGCGGTCGGCGCCTTCGGCGATCGAGAGCTCCATGAGCTGGACCAGGCGCCGACGCACCACCACGTCGTTGCGGTGCATGCCGAGCGCGAGCGCCTGGTCGAACAGCGCCTCGTCGGATGCCTTCGACTCCGGGTCGAGGAAACGCATGTTAAGCACCAGGCGCTGCTTCACGACCGGGTCGAGCCGGTGCAGCGAGCGCTCCAGCCCCTCGCGGAACAGGATCTCGTCGTCGAGCTCCTGGCGCGTCAGCGCGGCGAGCTCCGCCGCATCCGGCGCGCGGCCGGTCGCGGCGCTCCAGCCCTCGCGCAGCGCCTCGATGCGCTCGGGCCCGAGCGCGAGCGGCTCGGGCACCGCACCCTGCTCTGGCGACGGCGCGAACAGCAGCCAGCCCGCGAAGCCGGCCAGCGCGAAGTGCGCCGGCTTGTAGCCGAGCATCCTGCGCAGTCGCGTCACGCCGTCACTGCCCCTGTGCGCCGCCCGCGCCGACCCAGATCGGCGAGCTCCACGCCCTCTCCTGGATGCTTGCGCGGTGATCGGGCGCGCAGCAGGCCTCGAGTCCCTCGCCGACGCTGCCGGGATCGCTGCAGTCGACTTTCTGCGCCGCGCAGATGCGCGCGCTCCAGCGCGGCACCGGCATCTCGAGCAGCCGCGCGTAGTACCACGCGGTCCCGACGGGCGTGTAGCCGGGGTCGCGCCACACCGCGCACAGCGACTCGGCCCCCGCGGCCGCGACGGCGACCGTCAGCACGCGCTCGCGCGACTGGCCGCCGGCGTCCACCCAGCCCTTCACGATCTGCAGCCGCTCGAGCGGCGCGCCCTCCTCTGCATCGCGCAGCGCCGCTACCACGAACACCGGCGCGGTGACCGCGCCTGCCGCGGGGCGCAATTCGCCGCCCATCGGCACGCCGCGCGCGTAGGCCTCGCGCACCATGTCCCGGCTGGCGCAGAAGTCCGCGGGAAAGTCCCAGCCGCCGAAGAACCGCAGCTGCGGCCGCGTGCCGCTGGTCGCGTAGGTCTCGCGCCGCTGCATCGCGGCGAACAGCGCCTCGCGCGTGTTCTGCTCGGCCCAGATCATCGCCAGCCCGCCGGGACCGAACTCGGGCCGGTCGGGCAGCCCCTGCGGCACGCCGTCGCGCGCCGGCACGCCGGCCCCGCCGTGACCCATGAAACCCGCCTCCGACGTCGCGCCGGCGGCGCCGAGGTGCGTGTCGGTGCTGCCGATCACGCCCATGCGGTAGGGGTCCGTGCCCAGCGCGCGCTCGAGGCGCAGCCCGTCGCGCAGGATTTCGCGGAAGAAGCCCGTCTTCGGGCCGGGCGCCTGGCGGCGCGACGCGAAGCTCTGTCCCGCGAAGGAATCGTAGGGCAGCTGCTCGAAGCCGCAGTACTCGTCGGCCGCGACCGTTGCCGTGGCGCCCGCGTAGCACTCCGAGGCGCCCTTGTGCTGCATGATCTCGAACAGCGGCTCCGAGCGCGCGCGCAGCCGCGCGTCGGCCGCCGTGTACGGCGTGCCGTCGACGCGCAGGCCGTCGAACATGTAGCCGTCGCTCAGGTTCGCGTTGTGCGGAATCGCGAGCACCTCGCAGCCGGGCACGCCCTGGCGGCACTCGCGGTCCAGCATCTCCCACAGCCGTTCCGGGCTGCCGCTGTCGACGAAGGTGATCGGCAGCCGCGGCACGGCGTCGCCGCGGAAGATCACGTTGCGGTGCATGTTGCCGGCATCCTCGCCGCGCGCGCCGGTCCATTCGTAGGCCACGAAACTGGTGAAACGGCACTGGCCGCTGGTGTCGAGCGCATCGGCCGCGGCCTGGCGGATCTCCGCCCACGGTCCGGCGGCCGCTTCGCGGCACAGCGCGCCGTCCTCGCCGCAGTTGCCGAGCCGGCGGGTCCTGCTCGCGGTGTAGTTGAAGAGGTAATACGCCGCCCGCGGCACGTGGCGGTACAGCAGGCACTGCCAGCTGCCGTAGGCCGCCGAGCCCGGCGTCTGGCACAGGCTCACCTCTCCCAGCAGTTCCGCGTGATCGGTCACGGCCGCGAAGTCGAGCGGCCGGCCGAGCCTGAGCTCGCGCAGCGCACGGCCCTCGGCGTCGTAGGGCTGAACCGCCAGCGGCTCGCCCCGCGCGAAGCGGTAGGCGTCGGCGGGACGCGCGCGCGTGTCCTGCGTCGCGGCATCGAGCGAGAGAGCCGTGTGCACGTGCAGGTCGCCGGCGTAGACGTTGCGCAGCGGATTGTGGTCCGGGCAGCGCGCCGTCTCGTCCGCTGCAGCGAACGGCAGCGCCGCGAGCAGCAGCCACGCCAGCAACGCGCCACGGGCGCGGGCCGCGTGCAACGCGGCGTGCACCGGCACGCGGCCTTCCCTCAGGCCTGCCCCGCCTGCCCGGCGCGCTTCCTGTACGGCATCCAGTGCACGAAGCCGAACAGCAGCGTCAGCAGGATGCTGAGCGCGAGCGGGCCTTCGTAGCTCCTGACCCAGCGCCAGCTCACGACGACCTCGATCGCGTGCACCGCGAGGAACGCCAGCGAGCCGATCTGCAGCACCTGCTCCAGCAGCGCAGGCCAGTCGAGGAACAGCGACGCGAGGGCGGCGGCATAGATGAGGAGCATGCTGATCTTGGCGGGCGCGTCTTTCACGGGGTCTCCTTGTCGTGGCGGCGTCGGACCGGGCCCTATGGTGCGCAATCGGCGCGGCGATTGGAAGCGGTGCCGGCGGCGCATGCGCTTGCGCCGGCGCGATCCCGGGTGCTATCAATGCAGCGAAGGAGGATCCATGCCCACCGAAACACTCTCTCTCGCTCCCTTCGCCGACGGCATCGGTTTCGGCGAGGCGCCGCGCTGGCACGAAGGCGAGCTCTGGCTCGCGGACATCGTGGAGCGCCGCGTGCTGCGCGTCGCCGCCGACGGGCGCGTGCACAAGGTGCTCGATACGCCGGGCGAGCCCTCGGGGCTCGGCTGGCTGCCCGACGGCACGCTGCTGGTCGTGCAGATGCAGGAGCACGAGGTCTGGGCCCACGCGCACGGCAAGTTCCGCCGCTATTCCGGCACCGCGCCGATGACCCGCACGCGGCTGAACGACATGGTCGTCGACCGCAACGGCCGTGCCTGGGTCAGCAGTTTCGGCTTCGACTACGAGCGCGGCGAGGCCCCGCGCTCGACCAACCTCGTCTGCATCGATCCCGGCGGCCACGCGTACATCGCGGCGGAAGACGTCTGGTGCCCGAACGGCATGGCCATCGACGCGGCCGGCGAGGTCCTGTTCGTCGGCCAGAGCGCG
>CAYXJM010000104.1:0-7961 GCA_964465455.1 uncultured Klebsiella sp. | reverse complement strand
TGCAGCGTCCGATGCCGCGCGCGCTGGCTGAACTGTTCCGCGACTGGCGTCCCGATGCCCGCGACGGCCTGCCCGAGCTGGAGGCCGTGTTCAGCGCCGGGCACAGCAACCGCAGTTTCCTCGTGCGCCTGGGCGGACGGCGCGTCGTGGTGCGGATGCCCGAGGGCAACGGCGAGCGCCTCGGCATCGACCGTCGCGTCGAGCAACGCGTGCTGGAGCTCGCGGACCGGATCGGCCTCGGCGCGCCGGTGCTGCACTGCGATCCGGCGCGCGGCATCCTCGTCACCGCCTACCTCGAGTCCCGTCCGCTGCGCGTCGAGGGCGTCGGCGCCGATCACGCCATCGACCGCCTTGCCGCCGCGCTGCACCTTCTGCACGGCCAGGAGCTCGACGTGCCGGTGCTGAACATCGCCGACCGCGTGCGCGCCTACGCGCGCGAGCTGCAGGCGAACGAGCCGCAGTCCTGGCCGCGTGCGCGGCGCTGGCTCGCCGCCGCACGCCAGGTGCTGGAGCAGTACCGCTTTGCCCGCTGGCGCACGGCGCTCTGCCACAACGACCTGCTGGCGCAGAACGTGCTCGAGGTCGACGGCGCCGTGCGCTTCATCGACTGGGAGTACGCCGCGCGCGGCGATGCCTTCTTCGACCTCGCCACGATCGCG
This sequence comes from uncultured Klebsiella sp., assembly GCA_964465455.1. Taxonomy (GTDB): domain Bacteria; phylum Pseudomonadota; class Gammaproteobacteria; order Pseudomonadales; family UBA5518; genus UBA5518. The sequence continues at coordinate 7,302 of CAYXJM010000104.1, read as the reverse complement.
GAGGACCGCGGCTTCGCCGCGCTCGACCGCAGCCGCCTGCTGCTCGCCTACGGCGAGATCGGCGACGCCGCGCTCGAGCGGCTCTACCGCGCGCGCGTGCTGTACCGGCTGCTCGGCGTGCTGTGGCACCTGGTGCGCTACCGCGGCGCAGGCGCGCGCATGCCGCCGGAGCTCTCGCGCCACGAGCAGGCGCTGGATGCGCTGATCCGCCAGGGGCCGGGCTAGGTGAGCGCGCGCGACGCCGCGGCGCGGCTGCTGCTGCCGGGATTGGCGGCGCTGCTGGCGCTCGCGTTCGCGGTGGCGCTGAACACCGGCTCGTCCGGCGCGCTGCTGTGGCCCGCGCTGCGCGACTGGTACGCCGGGGACGAGTCGGCGGCGCTGATCATCCTGCGCGAGATCCGCCTGCCGCGCGCACTGGCCGCGATCGCGGTGGGTGCGACGCTGGGCGTGGCGGGCGCCGCGCTGCAGGGAATGCTGCGCAACCCGCTCGCGGAGCCGGGCCTCGTCGGCGCGTCGAACTGCGCCTCGCTCGGCGCGGTGCTGGTGCTCTATTACGGGCTGGCGCCGATGCATTCGCTGCTGCTGCCGGCCGCAGGGATGCTCGGCGCGGTGGCGGCGCTCGTGCTGCTCAGGCTGCTGGTCGGCGACTACGCGCGCGTCGCCACGCTGATCCTCGCCGGGGTGGCGCTGAACGCCTTCGCCGGCGCGGCGATCGCGCTGGCGCTGAACCTCGCGCCCAGTCCCTACGCGATGCACGAGATCGTCTACTGGCTGATGGGGTCGGTGGCCAACCGCAGCTTCGGGGAGCTCGGCTTCAGCCTGCCGTTCATGGCGCTCGCGCTCGCGCTGCTGCTGTCGACGACGCGCTACCTCGAGGCGCTCAGCCTCGGCGAGGACACCGCGCATTCGCTCGGCTTCGGCGCGCGCTCGCTGCCGTGGCGCGTGATGGGCGGCGTGGCGATCGGCGTCGGCGCCGCGGTGGCGATCAGCGGCACGATCTCCTTCGTCGGCCTCGTGGTGCCGCACCTGCTGCGGCCTCTCGTGGGGCACCGTCCCGGGAGGCTGCTGGTGCCGAGCGCGCTCGGCGGCGCGCTGCTGGTGCTGCTGGCCGACGTGCTGGTGCAGTCCTTCCACGCCGCCACCGAGCTGAAGCTCGGCGTCGTCACCTCGCTGGTCGGCGCGCCGTTCTTCCTCGCGATCGTGCTCGGCGCGCGGAGCCGCATCACGTGAGCACGCTCGCGCTCGAGGGCGTCGGCGTGCGCCTCGGCGGACGCGTGGTGCTGCAGGACCTGTCCTGCGCGCTGGCGGGCGGCGAGATGCTCGGCATCATCGGGCCGAACGGCGCCGGCAAGAGCACGCTGCTGCGCGTGATGGCGGGGCTGCTGCGCCCCGACGCCGGGCAGGTGCGGCTGCAGGGACGCGAACTGCCGTCCTGGCCGGCCGCCGAGCGCGCGCGGCGCATCGGCTAGCTGCCGCAGGCCGCGCCGGTGCACTGGCTGCTCGACGTGCGCACGGTGGTCGAGCTCGGGCGCCTGCCGTGGCGCCACGGCTGGTTCAGCGCTGACGAGGGCTCGCACGCGGCGGTGCAGGCGGCGCTGCGCGACGCCGAGGTCGAGGAACTGCAGGACCGGCTGGTGAACGAGCTGTCGGGCGGCGAGCGCACGCGCGTGATGATCGCGCGGCTGCTCGCCGGCGCGCCGGAGATCATTCTCGCCGACGAGCCGGTCGCCGCGCTCGATGCCTACCACCAGCTGCACGCGATGGAAGTGCTGGCCGAGCGCGCCGCGCGCGGCACCGCGGTGGCGGTGGTGTTGCACGACCTGAGCCTCGCGGCGCGCTTCTGCCAGCGCATACTGCTGCTCGACCACGGTGGCGTCGCGGCGCACGGGGCGGCGCGCGAGATCCTGAGCCCCGCGATCCTCGAGCCCGTCTACGGCGTGCGCATCCGCGTGCTCGACGAGGACGGGCTCGTCGCGATCATCCCGTGGCAACGCGCATGAGTCCGCTCCCGCCAGGCATCGCCACCACCGTCAACGTCGCGCTGCCCGACTGGGTGCCGCGCGTGCTCGATGCGTTTCCGGCCTGCACGAGCGACAGCGCGCGCATGCGCCTCGCGATCAGGCTCGCCGAGGAGAACATCGAGCACGGCAGCGGAGGCCCCTTCGGCGCGGCGATCTTCGCGCGCGGCGCGCCGCGGCCGCTCGCGGTCGGGGTGAACTGCGTCGAGCGGTTGCGCAACGCCGTGCTGCACGCGGAGATCGTGGCGCTGATGCTGGCCCAGGCGCGGCACGGGTCCTACACGCTGCGCGCCCCGGGCGCTGCGCCGTTCGAGCTGTTCACCTCGTGCGCGCCGTGCGCCATGTGCCTGGGGGCCACGCTGTGGAGCGGGGTGCGGCGCATCGTCTCCGCCGCGGGGCGCGACGACGCGATGGCGCTCGGTTTCGACGAGGGGCCGGTGTTTCCGGAGTCCTGGCGCTATCTCGAGGCCCAGGGCATCGCGCTCGAGCACGGCCTGCTGGCGGCGGAGGCGCGAGCGGTGATGCGCCGCTACCGCGACGGCAACGGGCTCGTCTACAACGGCTGAGCCGCGCGCCAGGCCCAGAGGTGCGCGGCGACCAGCGCGCGCCACGGGGTGAACTGCGCGAGCCAGCGCGCGGCTTCGGGGGCGGAGATCCTGTCTTCCCGGCCGAGCAGGCGCTGCAGCTTGCGTCGCACCGCCACGTCGCCGGCGAGCGAGCCGTCGAGATGGCCGAAGCCGCGCAGCAACGTGTACTCGACCGTCCACGGGCCGATGCCGCGGATCGCCGCGAGCCGCGCGCGGATCTCCGCGACCGGCGGCGCCTCGGCCCACCCCGCGAGGGGCAGGCTGCCGTCGGCGATCGCCTCGCTCAATGCGGACACGGCAGCCACCTTGGCCTGCGACAGCCCCGCGCCGCGCAATGCCGCGCGGTCCATCCGCGCCAGCCGCGCCGCATCGGGGTGGCACAGCAGCCCCTGCGAGTGGCGGATGCCGGCGGCCTCGATCAGCCGGCGGCGCACGGAGGTCGCTGCCGCGAGGCTGATCTGCTGCCCGATCACGGCCCAGACCAGGGCCTCGAAGGGCGTGGCCAGCAGCGGCACGCGCAGGCCGGGGTTGGCCGCAATCAGCGGGCCGAGCTCGGGGTGGGCGCGATAACGGGCCTCGAATTCGCCCACGGCCTGTTGCAGGCCCAGCATGCGGCGCGCCATGCGCCGCGCGGCGGCGGCCTCGGGCACCGCGTCCGCGGCATCGACCACCAGTTCCACCGCCGCCTGCCGGGCACCGAAGCGCACCGTGAGGCAGGCCGGGCGTTCCGCCCACACCACCGCCTTGTGCAGGACGTTGCCGTCCACGCGCTCGGCCGTCGCCGCGGCATCGCGGCCGTGGAACGCGAGGAAGTCCGCGGCGCGGTACGCGGCCGGCAGCGCCAGCCGGAACGCGAGCCGGGCCCGCCTCAAGCGCTCGCCTCGCGTTCGAGCAGGGCGCGCTTGCGCGCGATGCCCCAGCGGTAGCCGGCGAGATCGCCGTCGCGGCGCACCACGCGATGGCAGGGGATCGCGACCGCGAGCGGGTTCGCGGCGCAGGCGCCGGCCACGGCGCGCACGGCCTTCGGGGCGCCGATGCGCGCGGCCAGCTCCGCGTAGCTCAGCGTCTGTCCGGGCGGGATCTTGCGCAGCGCCTGCCATACGCGCTGCTGGAACGCGGTGCCGCGCAGGTCGAGCGGCAGGTCCAGCCCCAGGCGCGGTGCCTCGACGAAGCCGACCACGCGCGCGACGAGCGTCTCGAAGCCGGCGTCGCCGCCGAGGAGCTCCGCCGCCGGGAAACGCCGCTGCAGTTCGGCGATCAGCGCGTTCGGGTCGTCGCCGAGCAGGATGGCGCACACGCCGCGCGCGCTCTGCGCGACCAGGATCGCGCCGAGCGAGCACTGGCCCACCGCGAAGCGGATCGCGGTGGCGGCGCCGCCGGCCCGGTAGGCGCGCGGCGTCATGCCGAGGCGCGCGCCGGCTTCCTCGTAGAAGCGGCTGCTGGAGCCGTAGCCCGCGTCGTAGAGGGCCGCGGTCACGCTGTCGTTTCCCGCGAGCGCGCGTTGCATGCGCTCGGCGCGCCGCGCCCGCGCCCAGTCGCGCGGCGAGAGCCCGGTGAGCGCCTTGAACACGCGCTGCAGGTGGAACGGGCTGAGGCCCGAGCCGGCCGCGAGCTCGGCCAGCGTGGGCGCGTGTTCCGCGGCGTCGAGGCGCCGGCACAAGGCCGCGACGAGGGCGGCGTGCGGGTGCGCCGCGGCTTCGCGTTCGGGATGGCAGCGCTTGCAGGGCCGGAAGCCCGCGCGCTCGGCCTCGGCGGTCGTGGCGTGGAAGGCGACGTTCGCGCGGCGCGCGCGCCGCGAGGGGCAGGACGGCCGGCAGTACACGCCGGTGCTGCGCACCGAGTACACGAAGGTGCCGTCGGCGCTGGCGTCGCGCGCCAGCACCGCGGCCCAGCGCGGATCGGCGGTGCCGGTGTCTTCGGACGGACGCTGTCTTGCGGTAGCCACGGGTATCTCCTCCGCTGCCTAGCATATCGTGCATGCAGTCTGGCAGCGTGGCCGGGAGCGCTCACTCCGGCGCTTGCGCCCGAATCCGCCCGTGCGGATCGGGCGCGTCCCGAAGTGGCGCAAGGCGCCATGCCAGCCGGCGGTTGCACGACGATCGGCGCGTCAGCGGCCTATGGAAGCGATGTCGCGCGCATGGCGCGCCTGCAACATCCGGATCGACGCTGCGCCCGCAGGGGGGGGGTCATTTGGTCGTCTGCACCGAGACCTTCGCGATGCCCAGCATCCGCACCTGGTCGAAGACGCCCACCGCGATGCCGAAATCCGCGCGCTTGTCGCCGTTGATGAATACCGCGAGCCCGGGCTCCGCCTCTTTCGCTGCCCGCAGCCGGTCGCGCAGCTCGGGCAGCGCCACCTTGTCCTTGTCGACGTAGATCTCGCCGGCTTCGGTGATCGACACCGTGACTGCCGTATTGCGCTCCTCCTGGGTGCCGCTCTCGGCGCTCGGCAGACGCACCGCGATGCCCTCGTTCCTGATCATGGAAAGCGACACGACGACAAAGGTCGCCAGCAGGAAGAACATGATGTCGATCAGCGGGATGATCTCGATCCTTGCGCGCTTGCGCTGGAATGTGGCCGGGATCTTCATGTCGGCTTGCGCTCGGCCTGGCGCAGGAGCAGCAGTTCGAGACGGGTCGAGGCATCCTCGATCTCGTGTCGCGCCATCTCGAGACGGGCATTCAGGTAGTTGAAGGGAATCAGCGCCACGATCGCGATGCCGAGGCCCGCCGCGGTGGCGATCAGCGCTTCCGCGATCCCGCCCGTGATCACCGTCGGGGCGGAGAGCTCGGCGCTGCCGAGCAAGCCGAAGGAGCGGATCATGCCGCTGACGGTTCCCAGCAAGCCAAGCAGGGGCGCCAGCGTGATCGCGGTGTCGAGCACCGTCAGGCCCTGGCTGAAACGGCGCAGTTCCTGGTTCGCGGACTGCAGCAGCGCATTGGCCAGGCCGCTGTCGCGATGCTTCAATCCGTGCACGAGCGTGCGCACGACGAAATCATCGCTCTGTTCGCCGGCGGCGATCGCGTCGGGCAGCTTTTCCTGCTCGACTTTCAGCAGCACGTCCGCGATCACCGCGGGCCGGCGGCTGCGCTGTTCGCGCACGATGAAGAACAGGCGCTCGAGCACCACGGCCAGCGAGATCAGCGATGTCAGCAGCAGGGGCCACATGATCGGGCCGCCCTTCTGGAACACACTCCACAAGTCCATGCAATTCTCCTTGGTCGAATGGCGCGTGACGGGGCGAGGCTCAGGTCTCGGCCCACATCCGCAACAGGTTGTGATAGACGCCGGTGAGGCGCAGCAGATCGGCATCGGCGGGATCGCGCCCGCGCGTGATCGACTGTATCGACTGGTCGAGGTCGAACAGCAGCGCGCGCTGACCGGCGTCGCGCACCATGCTCTGCAGCCACAGGATGGCCGCCGTGCGCGCGCCGCGCGTGACCGGCATCACGCGGTGCAGGCTGCTCGAGGGGTAGAGCACCATGTCGCCGGCCGCGAGCTTCACTTCCTGCGCGCCGAAGGCGGTCTCGATCACGAGCTCGCCGCCGTCGTAGTCGGCCGGATCGGTGAGGAACAGTGTGGCCGACAGGTCGCTGCGCACCGCCTGCGGCAGCGCGTCCGAGTACATCAGCGCGCCGTCGACGTGCGCGCCGTAGTGGCCGCCGCCCGCGTAGCGGTTGAAGCGCGGCGGAAAGAAACGGTTGGGCAGCGCGGCGGAAACGAACAGCGGATGCCGCCCCAGCAGCGCGAGGATGCGGTTGCCGAGGCGTTGCGCCACCTCGCTGCGGTCGTCGAGCTGCAGGTTGTCCTTGACCGCCGCCGACAGCGTGCCGGCACTGGCGCGTCCGTCCTTCCAGGGCGCCTCGGCGAGCGCTGCGCGGAACTCCTGCACTTCGTCGGCGCCCAGCACGTTCTCTATGACGAGCAACATCTGCTTCTCCCGCAAGACCGGAAAAAAAGGCAGGGGCCGCCCGAGCGGTCGGCCCTGCCCTACGGGTTGTCAGAACTCGTAGTTCACCGTAAGGCGCACGTTGCGTGCGTCGCCGTAGTACAGGAACGAACCCGAGCGGTAGGCGGCGAGGTAGTACTCCTCGTCGGTCACGTTGCCCACGTTGATGCGCGCGTCGAGCTGCTCGCTGAACTCGTAGGTGCCGAAGACATCGAACACGGTGTAGGACGGCACCGGCTGGCTGTACTGGCCCGTCGTCGGGTTGAAGGCTGCCGCCGAATCGGGCTGCCCCGCGTACTTCTTGCTCTCGTACTTCATCGCACCGCCGATCACGAGCTTGTCCGTCAGTTCGTAGCGCAGCTGCGCGAAGGCGGTGTCGTCGGCGAAGTTGCTGAGCGTCTTGCCCTCGTTGGCCGGGTTGAACGATTCCTGCACCTCCGATTCCATCGTGGTGAAGCCGGCCTGCACGCTCAGCTTCTCCGTGATGTTGCCGCTCGCGCCGAACTCGAAGCCCTGCACCTCGTTCTCGCCGGTGTTGAAGGTGCCGGCCGAGTCGTAGTCCGCCCCTTCCATCACGTTGGTCTTGGTGATCTGGAACAGCGCCGCGGTGAGCAGCAGCTTGCCGTCGAAGAGGTTCCACTTGGTGCCGAGTTCGATGTTCTCGGTTTCTTCCGGTTCCGCGCCGGCCGCCTGGCCGTTGTAGGTGATCAGGCCGCCGTAGCCGCCGCTGGTGCCCACGTCGGACTC
>CAYXJM010000103.1:0-8007 GCA_964465455.1 uncultured Klebsiella sp. | reverse complement strand
AGGAACATCACGCCGCCGATCACGGCGACCAGGCCGCCGAGGCCCATCAGCCCCATCCCGACCACTTCCTGCAGGCCTTGCAGGCCCTGCGCCGCGCCGGCGGTCTTGCGCTGCACGCCATGGCCGCCCGTCCACGCCAGTGCCGTGATGTGCATGACCTGGCCGATGCCGTAGACGTACGGCTGCCAGTAGGCGGCGCGCAGCATCGTGAGCGGACGGCCGACGCGCGGCAGCAGCAGGTACACGATGCCCATGTAAGCCAGGGTCACGCCCACGATCGAGCCGTGGTAATGCGCCGGGATCACGGTATTCGACCCGCGGATCATGAATCCCATGATGCCGCCGCCCGCGAACAGGGTCAGCGCGCAGATCAGCGCGGCGCGCAGCGGACGCTGCGCCGGCGGCAGCACCCCGGTCCTGCCGAGGCTCGCGATCACCAGCAGCAGCAGGGGTATCGAGGCCATGCCGCCGTAGCGCATCAGGTCGGTGAACGTCACGATGTGCTCCGGCGAGGACACCGGAAATCCGTTGATCCACGGCACCGCCGCCAGCGGCAGCACGGTCAGCGTGAACAGGAGCGCGTGCAGGCGCGGCGCTCCGCGCAGCCGGGATCCCGATCCGCGCAGCAACAGCATCGAGGCGACCAGCATCATGATGGTGTGCGTGAACTGCAGCACGTGGCCGCCACCCCAGAACAGCAGGTCGAAATAGTATTCGCCGCTCGCTCCGGCCGGCATGCCGCTGTAGCTGATGGCGACGCAGGCCAGCGCGAGCAGCGCGCTGAGCGCCGCGAGCCCCAGTGCGAAACTGATGACCTCGTCTTCGTCGCGCGAGTGCGCCCTGCCCAGGAAGACCAGCAGGTAGCTCCCGGCCTGGACGGCCAGCCCCGCCGCGACAGCCCCGAGCCCGACATAGAACCACGGGTGTGCCAGTACCGGCACGTAGTTGTTCATCAGCGGATTGCCGGCGCCCGTGAACGGCGCGATGCTGATCATCAGCGTGCCCGCCACGGCGAAGGCGATCGCCACGGCGCTCGCGACACGCGCCGAGCGGCCCCCGTGCAGGCTCCAGAGCATGCCGGCACCCGCTATGAACCACACCAGCACCGAGAGGTCCACGTGCGCAACCAGCGCCACGCGGAACCACTGTGCGCCCGGGATGATCTCGTGGACGACAGGCGTGCGCGACAGCGCCAGCAACAGCGCGAGCAGTCCCGCGGCGAGCAGCGCGTAAACTCCGAGCCAGATCCAGGCCAGCACGGTGCGTGGCGCCGCCGTGAGCGGCGCGGAAACGGCGGCCGGGGCGGACAGGTTACGGGGTTCGAACTGGTTCATGCGCTTTGTCCTGTGAGCCGCGGCGTCATTCGGCGAGCAGGCGCCGCATCGAGGCCACCATGTCCCCGGTAGTGGCGGTGTTGGCGAACGTGGCGCGCACACGGCCCTTGCGATCCAGCAGGTAGATCTGGTCGCTGTGCGCGAAGCCGTAGCCGATCTGCGGATTGTCCTCGCGGGCGTAGTACACCTTGAACAGCGCGGCCGCCGTCCGCGTATCCTCGGGCGTTCCGCTCATCGCGATGAATGCCGGATGGAAATGCTTCACGTAGGGCTCGAGCGTCTCGAGGGTGTCGCGCTCCGGGTCGATGGTGACGAAGACGGGCTGGACTTCCGCGGCGTCGTCACCGAGTCCGAGCAGGGCCTGGCGCATCCGCGACAACACGGTCGGGCAGACGTCGGGGCAGCTGGCGAATCCGAAGTTGAGCAGCACCAGCCGGCCGCGGAACTCGCTTAGCGGCGTGTCACGCCCGAGGGTGCTCGGCAGCGAGAATTCCCCGCCCAGCGCGTCCAGCACCGGCAATGGCGGTTGCGGCACGAGGAAGGGCGCGGCGAAGCGGGCGGCCACGACTCCGGCGCCGAGCAGCAGGGCGGCGATCACGAGGGCGCGGGCGCGGCTCATGCGCGAGACTCCCGTGCCGCGGGCTGCAGCGCGTAATCGAGGCGCAACAGCGCCAGCAGCAGCAAGACGGCCACGGTGCTGTGGGCGAGGACCACCGCGAGCGGCAAGGAGAAGACGACCGCGAGCGCCCCGAGCCCCGCCTGAAGCAGCAGCAACGCGATCACCGGCAGCACCAGGCGCAGCGGCACGCGTTCGCGCAACGCCACCACGGCCACGCCGAGCAGCGCAAACGCCGTGAGGCAGGCGCCGACGCGGTGCGCGATGTGAATCGTCACGGTGGCCGACGTCGTCAGCACGCGCGCTTCGGCGTCCAGCGCCAGCTCGCGGAAATACCAGAAGGCCGCGGGCAAGGGTTCGGTGGCGGCGATCGGGGGTGCCGCGCAGCCGGGCAGCGCGCTGCACCCGAGGCCGGCGAAATTCGCGCTGACCCACGCGCCCAGCGCGAGCTGCACGACCAGCACCGCGAGGGCCGCGCGGCTGAGGCGCCGCAGCAGCACACTGGCCTCGATGCGCGCGCGTGCGCGGAACGCCAGCAGCAGGCGCCAGCTCAGTGCCGCCAGCGCCATCCCTCCCAGCAGATTGCAGGTGGCGATGGCCGGACGGGTCTTCAGGTAGCTCGCGGGACCGATCACCGCGAGCACCAGCAGCAGTGCGGCCATCAGCAGCGGGATCTGCGCCTCGAAGCCGCGCAGCGAGTGCTGCTGGCGGCTGCGATGCAGCAGCAGGAGAATCATCACGACCAGCCCCGTCGCCAGCACGCGGTGAGTGCGCTTGGCCAGGGGATCGGGCGCCAGCGCCTGGCGCGCGACTCCCGCCTGCGCGGCATCGGCGAGGGATTTCTCCAGCTGGCCGTAGCAGGCGGGCCATTCGCGGCAGCCGAGCCCGGCTTCGGTGTGACGGATGAACGCGCTCAGGAAGTTGATCGCCAGCGTGACCGCCAGGATCAGCGCCACCAGTGGAGCCAATGGCGATTGCAGACTTCCGGTGCGTTCTCGCATTGTCTATCCTGTGCCCGTCCGGGGAGTGTCACGCTGATGCGCGTGACGTGACGGATTTTCCGTGATGTGCCGCGTTCCCACAATTGCAGGAGACTGTGGAATTGGAAATCCTGCTGTTCACCATTGTCGCGATAGCCCTGTATTTCGCCGCGGACTGGGGGCTTCGCATGCTCGAACGCATGCACGGCGCGCCCCTGCCATACCGCAACCTGGTCTACTTCGTGATCATACTGCTGCTGGCGCTGGGCAGTTTCGAATTCCTGCAGAGACTGGGCCGCTAGCGCGGCGGCGCGGCCTACAGGAACTTGAAGCGCCTGGACTGCGAGTCGAAGTCGATGACCAGTACCTGCGCCGGCTGGAGGGTCACGGTCCGCTCCGCCGTGTAGGGAAAATCGGCCTGGGCCGTATGATCCTTCATGCGCACCCTGAGCGTGATCGCGCCGGCCGGCACGTTGATGCGGCGGTACGACGACGCCATGCCGTCCCTGTGCAGGCCGCGCGGCGGCACGATGTCGTGCAACACCGTGGCGCCGTTCACTTCCAGCACCAGTTCCAGCGGCGAGCGCTCGCGCGGGCAATCCATCGGCGCGCGCATCGTGGCGGGCAGATTGGCCAGCTCCGCGCTGTCGAGCTGCTTGCACTCGCCGAGCAGCTGCCCGGAGTGACGGACGCTGAGCTTGATCGTGGCCTGGTCCGGAGGCAGGTGCTGATAGGCCGGTGAATTGGAGAAATAGCCGATGAACGCGGCGAACAGGGCGTAAGCGACACCCTGGCCGGCCCAGCGCCTGGCGTCACTGATGTTCATGCACGCCCCCGGCGCTGTCGCCATCCCCGCTGGTCGCGATCCCGTGGCGCCGCAGTGACGCGCGGAACTCGGCCACCGCGGTCTCCAGCTTGTCGCGCTGCGACACGCCCGCCCAGCAGATCCGCACCTTGTCATGACCGGCGCTGGTGCGCAGGTGCGGCATGCGCCGGCTGGCGAAGCGTTCCTCGGTCCACTGGCTGCCCTTGCGGTGGAAGCAGTCATCGGTACAGCAGCCGCTCACCAGCACGCCGTCGACCGATTCCTGGCGCGCGATGTAATCCACGAAGGAAGGTGGCAGCATCCCGGCGCAGGGCAGGCTGAGCGCTGCAACGCCCTCGCTCTCGATCTGCGCAATCGGCAGCGCGTGATCGCAACCGAACACCATGATCCGGGCGTCGCCGCTCAGGGCGGCCACCTTCTCCATGGCCTCCTTGCGCAGGCGGTCGACGGGGAAGCCCGGGATCTCGATGCCTGAAACCAGCTCCTCGACGTGGCGGAACGGCGTCGCGGACGGACACGAACCGGCGCAGATGCCGCACGCGGTGCAGAGATCGGGATCGACCTGTGCCTGGCGATGCCCCGGCTTGTATTCGTGCGTGATCATGGTCACGGCTTCGTAGGGACAGTCCTGGAAGCACCAGCTGCAGCCGTTGCAGTTCGCCGGATCCACCACGGCGGCCGCCGTGGCGGCGGACGCGGGCTGCGGCGACAGCCACGGGATCAGCACGAGCAATGCGGTGATACCCGCCAGCAGCAGCCATACGTAGACCGGATCCACCCGGTCGAGCAGCGGGTAGAAGTTCATGTAGATCCAGTCGAGATCTACCGAGGCCACGGTGGTCGACAGGTCGGCGGGGCCCATGCTGCGCGCAGGCTTCACCAGCGACAGCAGGACCAGCGTGGAGATCACGCCTATCGACAGGCCGCGTGCCGGATCCGTGCGCGCGAGCTTGAGGCGCTTGACGTGGATGAACATGCCGACCAGCAGGAACAGCGGTATCGCGATGTGCATGAACACCATCAGCGAGAACAAGCGGTCGCTCAGCGTGACGTCGGACAGGAAAGTGCGCGCCAGCGAGTCGCTGATCACGGGCAGCCGCTCCATCCACTCCGTGGTCGTCTGCGCGATGTACTGGGCGAAGCGGTCCCACACCAGCCAGTAGCCACCGATAGCGGCGGCGAACAGCAGCCAGAGCAACGGCACGCCGCTCACCCAGGAGAAGGTCTGCGCGCCGCGAAAGCGGCCCTTGGCGAATTCACGCAGCAGGTGCAGCGTGACCGTGATCGCCATGCCATCGGAGCAGTAGCGGTGCAGGCTGCGCATCACGCCACCGAGGTACCACTGCCCTTCGGTCAGCGAATGCACCGAGGCATAGGCTCCCACGATGCTGGTGTCGAAGAACACGAACAGGTAGATGCCGGTGGCAACCACGATCCAGAACAGGTGAAAGGACAGGGCGCCGAGCTGGTACCAGGGGTTCCAGCGCTCGCCGAACACGGAATCGAAGGCGGCCTCCATGCGCTGGAGGATGCCGAGCATGAGGCCCTGGAGTCTGCGGATCATGTGGCCGTTGCGATACCGTTCAATTGCCGCCGGACCGGGCGCGTGCGCTCTGGCGCCACTCCCTGATCAGGAGGCCGACGAAGAATATGCCCATCAGGACGCCCATCGCGATGCCGACGAATATCGAGTAGTTGAAACGGTAGCGGTCGGCCGCCGGATCGTAGACGGTGCAGTAGAGACGGAACTTGTTGGTCATCCGGGTGAAGAACGACTCGGACAATTCCTCACCGAAAATGAGCCGCTTCAGCGGTTCGATCAGGATCGGCGTTTCGTACTCCATCCCGTAGACCTGGCTGCGGACGATTCCGTTCTCGTCGAGAATCGACGTCTGCAGCAGGTGATCGAAGCCACCGCCGGCGGGGCGGAACTGGAAGCCGAGATCGCGCGTGAAGGCGTCGATCGATGCCGCGTCGGATGAGAGAAAATCCCAGTGAACCGCGGCGACCTTCTGGTCCCTGGCGAAGTTGCGCATCGCCTCGGGCGTATCGCGGGCACTGTCGAAACCCACGGTGACGACCGCGAAGCTCTCTTCGCCGAGCACCGACTGGGCCCTTTCGATGACCTCGGCCAAATGCCGCGTGGTGGTCGGGCAGATGTGGTAGCAGCTGGTGTAGATCAGGCTGACGACGAGCGGCTTGCCGCGGTACTGCGAGAGCTGGCGCGTGTTGCCGTCCTTGTCGAGGAAAGCATGGTCACCGACCTGGCGACCGATCGCCGCCTGGCTGATCGCCAGCGCGCTGTCGGGATCGCCCAGCGCGCCGGAGCCGTGCCCGCCCGCGCCGGCCGCGCTGCCGGATACCGACATCGCGAGCAGCAGCGGGAAAAAGAACCAGCGGAGTGCGTTTGTCACGGTGTGCTCACATCCGGGCATAGACGTCGGCCATCGCGGCGAGCAGCAGCAGGGACAGCTGGACGAGCGAGGCGAGGAAGCATTGCATGGCCGCCCGGGTCGTCGGCGAGGCAACCAGTTGCGCGCTGCGGAACACGAACCAGCTTCCCCCGGCCAGCGCGCCGGCGAAGTAGATCCAGCCCATGTCGTACAGGAAGGGCAGCAGCGATACGGCCGCCAGCGCGACGGTGTTGATCAGGATGACCCGCGCGGCGGCTGCGTCGCCCTTCACGACGGGGAGCATCGGCACCCCGGCGGCGGCGTAGTCCTTGTGCAGCACGATCGCGAGCGCCCAGAAGTGCGGAGGCGTCCACAGGAACAGGACCACGGCCAGCAAGGCGGATTCCGGGCTGAGCCCCGGATCTGCCGCCGCGGCGCCAGCGAGCACCGCGAAGCTGCCGGCCGCGCCGCCGATCACGATGTTGAGCGGCGTGCGGCGTTTGAGCCAGAGCGTGTAGACCACGCCGTAGACGAAGGCCCCCATGAAGACGTGGAATGCCACGGCGATGCCGAAGGCCCAGCCCGCCAGCGCCACCGAGAGCAGCAACAGCGCGCCGATCAGCATCAGCCAGCGGTTGTCCGGCGTTGCGGCACCGGTGACGAAGGCGCGTTGCGCGGTGCGTGACATCTTCGCGTCGAGGTCGTGCTCGGCGAACTGGTTGAAGGCGCCGGCCGCCGCGGAGGCCCCGAGTACCACCAGCGCCAGCAGCAGCAATTCGGGCGAGGACAGCCGTATTCCGGGTGTGACCACGTAACCCGCTACCGCCGTCAGCGCCATCAGGGCACCGATGCGCAGCTTGAAGATGTCAATGATCTCGCGGTGGGTCATGCCGGCGACTCGATAGCGGATGAATTGGCGCGACACCGACCGTCCGGAACGCCGCGCGGCGCTCCGGACGGTCAGCACTCCTCAGCTGAGGCCCCACGTCTCGGCCAGGAACTTCCAGTTGATGAAGTAGTAGAGCGCGAAAGCGACGAAGAAGACCGCCACCATCACCAGCGTGCCGGGAATCGCGATCGAGCCGAAGCCGATGTTGTGGTACTTCTCCTCGGGCGGAGCAGCCTTCACCATCGGCACACCGACCTTCTCGTTCTCCGCGAGCTTGCGCCCGAACAGGATCGAACCGACGACTACCAGGATGTACATCGCGCCGCCGAGGCCCGCGAGCAGTACCGACATGCCGTTCAGGCTCATCATGGTCAGCGCGGCCGCCGAGAACTCGTAGCCGTTGCCGGCACCGGACTGGCTGAACAGGATGTCCCAGTGCCGGCGCGGCACACCGAGCGTGCCGGCTCCCATCAGGAACATCGCCACGCCGGTCATGCCGAGCCCGAACACGTAGGGCTGCCACCGGGCCACACCCTTCAGGATCAGGTCGCGGCGGAACAGGACCGGCACGAGCCAGTAGGTGATCGCCATGAAAGCCAGCGTGGTGCCGATGACGACCGTGGCATGGAAGTGCCCGGGAACGTACATCGTGTTGTGGACCAGCAGGTTGATCTGCTCGGCACCCATGACGACGCCCGTGATGCCGCCGAGGACGCCGAAGCCGACCAGCGACAGGAACATGCCGGAGAACACCGGGTTTCCCCACGGCGCCTTGCGCAGCCACTCGAACAGCCCGGAGTTGAGTCCGTGAGCGCGCTGTGCCGCCTCGATGGAACCCGGTACCGTCAAGCCGTGCACCATGCTGGCCATCACCGCGAGGTACATCGCGTAGCTCGTGTTGAAGATCTTCCATTCGGAGCTCAGCCCCGGGTCGACCAGCAGGTGGTGCGCGCTCGCGATCTGCAGCAC
>CAYXJM010000102.1:0-8013 GCA_964465455.1 uncultured Klebsiella sp. | reverse complement strand
TTGGCCTCGACGCTGAAAGCCAGCCACTGCTGGCTGGTCCGGGTCTTGAAGATGGTGCGCAATTCGGCCTGCAGTTCGCGGTTGCCGCGTGCGTGGTCCGCGTACTTCGAGCCAGGCCACCTGTCGAACAGGTCCATGCGGCCGACGCCGGCGCAGAAGTTCTTCCAGAACGCCTGCTCGGACGCCATGAAGAGCACGTGGCCGTCGCTCGATTCGTAGAGCTGGTAGCGCACGCCCTCGCGCATCCCGGCCGTCCCGACCGGACGGCGCGCGTAGCCGTCGGCCTTGTTGCCGGTGACCACGTCCGCGGGGCGCGCGTACGCCAGGTAGCTCTCGCAGCGGTACCAGTCGAAGAAGGCCGCCGCGTCGCTCTGGCCCAGTTCCATCATGCACCCGGCACCGGTGGCGCGCGCGCGCAGCACGCCGGCCAGCACCGCGAGAGCGCCGAGCAGCGGTGCGGCGTTGATGCCGATCGAAACGTGTTCCGGTATGTAGCAGAAGCCTTCCTCGTCGTAGGCCGGCGTCACGGCTCCCGACCACGTGTCGTAGGCGATGCCGTGCGAGGGCATGTCCTTGTAGGGACCGGTCATGCCGTATCCCGACACCGTGCAGAAGACGATCTTCGGATTGACCTGGCGCAACTCCTCGTAGCCCAGCCCGAGCCTGGCCAGCACCCCGGGCCGCATCGCCTCGACGACGACGTCGGCGCCGCGCACGAGTTCGCGGTACAGCTCGCGTCCGGGCTCCGATTTCAGGTCCAGCGTGATGCTCTTCTTGCCGCGGTTGAGGTGGTAGTGCATCAGCGAGACGCCCTCGATGATGGGCCAGGTCATCTCGCGGATGTAGTCGCCCTCGGGCGACTCGACCTTGATCACTTCCGCCCCCAGGTCGGCCAGCGAGGTCGTGATGGCCGCCGCGCCGAGCAGCGAGCTCTCGACGATGCGCAGGCCCGCAAGCGGCATTGTCGCGTGGTTCATGCCAGACACCTCACCAGTTACCGGACGTGACGGGAGGCCAACCGGGCCTCCCGAGGCAAAGATATGCCTTCGCCGCGGCGCCGATCAGTGCCGCGGCGATTCCCTTCAGGCCAATGCGGTATCCCTTGCGGTCAGGCTTGCGGCGGCTCTATCGCGCCGGCGGCCACCGCGGCGGCGAATTCCGCCTCCGACATGCCGAGCACGCCGCAGAACACCGCGCGGTTGTCGTGGCCGCGCGCACGGCCGCTGTCGGTGGCGCGCCCGGGAGCCGCCCTGAGCCCGAGCGCAAGGCCCGGCGCGACCACGGTGCCCCTGCGCAGGTGCGGTATCTGCTCGAAGAAGCCGCGCGCGGCCAGGTGCGGGTCGCGCTCGAACTGGTCCTCGACGTCCTGGACGACGCCGGCGGCGATGCCGGCGCCGGCCAGCCGGTACATCAGTTCGTAGCGGTCCTGCGTCGCGGTCCAGGCGCCGATCAGCGCGTCGAGCTCGGCGGCATGGGCGCGGCGCGCGCGCGCATCCGCGAAGCGGGGATCGCCTCGCCACGGCGGGTCGCCCGCCAGCGCGCAGAAACGCTCCCACTGCGCGTCGCCGTCTATCGCGATGACGCACCAGCGGTCCTCGCCGCGGCACGGGTAACAACCCTGCGTCACGTGCGCGGGCGAGGCGTTGCCGTGGCGCAGCGGCTCGCGTCCGCCGAGCTGCCACTCGAGCGCCAGGTGCCCGATCGCCGCGACGGTCGTCTCGAGCTGCGACAGATCGATGCGCTGCCCCTCGCCGGTGCGCTGCCGGTGCGCCAGCGCGGCGAGGATCGCCACGAGACCGTGCAGCGCGGACAGCGGATCGGGATAGGCGAACTGCGTCATGGTGCAGTCGCGCCACGGGAATCCGGACACGCTCGCCATGCCCGACAGCGTCTCGATGTTCGGCCCCCAGCTCACGTAATGGTGATCCGGGCCGCTGTCTCCGTAACCCGTGCTGCTCAGCAGCACGAGGCCCGGCGCGAGCGCCTGCAGCACGTCGAAGCCGAGCCCGAGCTTTGCGAGCACGCCGGTGCTGTTGTTGTCGATCACGACGTCGCAGGCCGCGGCGAGCCGCCGCGCCAGGGCGGCACCGCCGGCGTTGCGCAGGTCCAGCGACACGAAGCGCTTGCCGGCGTTCCAGTCCGTGAACCACGGCGAGAGTTCCGGCTGGATGCCGCGCTCGGGTTCGCGCGGCGGGATGTAGAGCCGGGTGACGTCCGGATAGGCCTTCGATTCGACCTTGATCACGTCGGCGCCGCACCAGGCGAGCATGCGCCCGATCCACGGACCCGCCATCCCCGCGGTGAACTCCAGCACGCGCAGCCCCGCGAGCGGCGCCTCATTGGCGTCCGCGCCGGCGATGGCCGGCGCCGCGCGCGTGAGCAGCCGCGGCAGTTCCGCCGCGTGCTCGTCCACGTGCGGCGCCGGCCCGCGTGCAACGCAGGGGGTGCGTCCGAACCGGTACGGCACGCCGGGCATGACCAGCCTGCCGAGGCCCGGCTGCTCCACGCCGACGAAGAAGTTCCGCGCGGCGAGGTGGTGATCGCGGCACATCGCGCCCACCGAGTTCAGGGGACTCATCGCGATGTGCCTGCGCTGCCCCTCCAGGTAGAGCTCCTCGACCGTGAAGCGCGCGCAGTGCTCGGCGATGAAGATGTCGAGCAGGTCGCGGTAGGGCTGGCGCACCAGCGAGGGCCCCTCGAACAGCGGGTCGAGGATGTCCTCGTTGCCCGTGGTCTCGTGCACCCAGCGCGCAAGCGCCTTCCAGTGCAGCGGACGGTTGACCATCAGGTAGATCTCGCCGTCGGCGCAGGCGTAGGCGCCCGACGGGACCGAGGAGAAGGTGCCGGTGCCGAAGCGACGCGGCACCAGGCCGTCGTCGAGCCACTTGCCGACGCCGCAGATGCTGGTGACGGCCAGCATCGCTTCCTGCAGCGAGATGTCGACGTGCTGTCCGGCGCCGGTGCGCGCGGCGTGGCCGAGCGCGACCAGGCTGCTCGCGGCCGCGAGCGTCGCGGCGGAAACGAAGGCCTGCGACCCGGCCAGCGTCACCGGCGGATCGTCCGGATGGCCGGTGACCACCATCGCGCCGCCCATCGCCATCGCGACGATGTCGGCGGCCGGGAAGTCGCGGTGCGGACCGCTCTGCCCGAAGGCGGAGATCGACGTCAGTACCAGCGCGGGATTGTGCTCGCGCAGCCGCTCCAGCCCCAGCCCGAGGCTCGCCAGCCGGCCGGGGGGCAGCGACTCGAGGACCAGGTCCGCGCCGCGCGCCAGCCCGAGCAGCGTCTCGCGCCCGGCGGGCGTGTCGAGCGCCAGCGCGACGCTCTTCTTGCCGGCGTTCATGTAGAGGTGGAAGAAGCTCGCGTCGTCTTCGCCCGCGTGCGCCGTGCACGGCCACTCCCGGCGCAGGGGATGGCCACCGGGCGGCTCGATCAGGATCACCTCGGCGCCGAGATCCGCGAGCAGCCGGCCGCAGTAGGCCGTCTCCGGCGCGGCTATCTCGAGGACGCGCCGTCCGGCGAGGGCGCCCGCGGCCGTGGCGCTCACTCGTGCGGCCGGAAGTCGCTCAGCTTTCTCCCGGTCCAGCTCTTGAACGCGCGGCGGAAGTTGCTGACGCTGTTGTAGCCGAGCAGGAAGCCGATTTCCTTCGGCGTGAGCCGCGTGTGCTGGAGGTATTGCAGTGCGAGATCGCGCCGCGTGTCGTCGAGGATCTGCTGGTAGGTCAGCTCCTCCTTCTCGAGGCGCCGGCGGAGCGTGCGCGAGCCCATGCGCAGGCGCGCCGCCATCTGCTCGACCGTGGGGAACTCGCCGGGCTTCTCGACCAGCGCGCTGCGGATCCGGTCGGCGAGGCTCTCGCCCTGCCCCAGCTGGTTGTGGTGCACCTGGCACTGCTGTTCGCAGAGCTTGAACACCTCCTCGTTGGCCAGGCTGATGGGATCGTTCAGGTGGCGGATGTCGAAATAGACGAGCGTCCGCGGCTGATCGAAGTGCAGCGGACAGTTGAAGCGGCGCTGGTAGGCGGAGATGTCCGCCGGCTGCGGGTAGGCCAGGCGCATCTCCACGATCGGGAATGGCCGGTTGCTGATGCCCGAGGCCAGGCTGATCGTCTGGCTCACGAACTCCTCGACCGCGAAAGGCAGCAGGCTGCCGAGCGGGAACGTCTCGCGCACCTCGGAAAACCACCTGCCGTCGCGGATCTCGTTGGTGGTGCTGATCACGCGTTCGCTGAGCGTGGTGTATTTCAGGAACAGCTTGCGCGACTGCTCGAGCGTGGAGGCCGTGAGCGCCGCGTAGCCCAGCACGCCCAGGTCGCTCACCTTGAATTCCGCCCCCATGGCGATCCCCAGCCGGGGATCGTTCGTCAGGCGCAGCATGTTGGCGATGATCCGGCGGAAATCCCCGGGCTCGATGACGAAATCGTCGTCGAGCAGCCGATCCGGCGCCACGCCCACGCCCGCGAGCACCTGCTCGGCCGAGAACCCGCGGGCACCCATGCGGTTCAGGTAGAACGCGATGTGGTGCCCCACGTGAAGTTTGTTCGTTGTCATCCGGCACCGGCCATCAAGCGGGGCGGGCACATCGCCTGCGCCCCCGTCGGCGGCCAAGGATGCCATCTTCACGGTTCGGGTCAACACCCGGGCGGCGCGGCGGCATCGCGAAGCGCTTCGGAGCCTCAGTCCGAGGACGGCAGCGGCTTCGCTTCCTTGAGCTGCAGCGGCTCGCCACCGACGGCGAGCGATCCGTCGCCCGGCTTGACGCACAGCAGCTCCAGGTCACCCGCCGCGCTGACGTAACGCTTGCCGAGCAGCGTGCCGCCGGCGCTGCCCGCGGCGGGTGCGCCCGCCGCGACGGGCGATTCGGTGCCCGACAGCATCGGCGCACCGCCGCAGCTGAGCGCCACCTCCGCCGCCGGAGCGACGATCACCATCACTTCCGTCCTGCACACGGCGCTGCGCACGCGCGTTCCCGCCTTCAGTTTCATCATGCTTGCGTCTCCCGTGTTCCGGTTGCCATCACCGCTCACGTCGCTTCCCGCGCGGACCGAACCGCACGGCCGTCCCTCAGGCTCGCTTGACGGGCTCGATGCCGGTCAGCCGCGCCAGGTTGAGACCGAGGATCTTGGCCTTGTCCTCGCGACCGAGCGGCGCGTAACCCCAGTTCCTCTGCAGCTCCTCGGGCATCTCCAGGTTGCGGATGTAATCCACCACGCGCCGCGTGTCGTCGAAGGGCAGGTCGAGGCCCAGCACGATCTTGTCGGCCGGCATCCACTGCAGCGCCGTCCCGATCACGTGATAGCCCCGGTAAGGCGAACGCTGGTACCAGCCGATGATGCCCGAGAGGCTGAGATAGAGATTGACGTGCTTGCCGCACAGGCCGATGAGCGCCTCGGTGTCGGGCCAGCCGGCGTGGTAGGCGATCACCTTGAGCCCGGGGAACGCCAGCATGACGTCGTCGAGCTGACGCACGTCGCAGTGCGATCCCGGCTGGGGCACCACGTAGGAATTCCCCGTGTGCACCGTCAACGGCACGCCGAGCTCCTCGGCCCTGGCGTAGAAGGGCCACAGGCGCCGGTCGTTGATCGGGCCGGCGTCCTCGGGCTGGTACATCTTGCAGAGCCGCGCGCCACGCTCCTTCACGAGGTACTCGAGCTCCCAGATCGCGTCCTCCACGCCGCGGCGGATCACCGGACCGCAGTTCGCCTCCAGGTACATGCGCCCCGGGTAGGGCTCGATCTGCTGCAGCATGAAGCCGTTGGTCGACATCGGCGCGGCGCCGCCGCTGATGTCCATCATCGGCTCGCGCAGGCAGAAACACACGTCCACGCGCGCCTCGTCCATGTACTTGATCAGTTCCTCGGCCAGCGGGTGGGGCCACTCGCTCGCGAGATCCCGTCCGGCCCAGGCGCGCAGCACGCCATCGACGCTGTCGCTCCAGCGCTTCATCTGCGGGTAATAGGCGATCTCGGACATCGTCTGCGGATTCATGAAGTGGCACTCGGTGAGCGCCACGAACAGGTCTTCGTTGTCAGCGGCCATGATCGTTTCTCCGCGCGGTGGTTTTCCGATCCCGGGGCATTCCCGAGCACTCCGGTCGGACGAACCATACACCGCCAGCCTGCGGCGTACACCGGGCTGTCCGCAAATGAGACCGCGTCGTCCGGATTTGATCCGCCGCCGCCGGGCGCACGCGACCGGCCGCCGATTAGACTGTCGCAAAGAGACGGATCTGCGGGGAGTTGGCCGACATGAACGTGGTGCTTTGCAGCTGGGGCGATTGCCTGGAGGGCGGGACGGAAGAGACGCTGTCGCTGGCGGGGCGCTTGAGCCGTGCCCGGGGCGTTGCACTCGACTGGCTGGTGATGGGCGCCGCGGCCGACACGGCCGCGGGCATCGCGGCGCGCCAGGGCGTGGCGCACATCGACCGCATCGGCGGCGCCACACCCGGGCCGGACGCGCTGGTGGCATCGATCGTGGCCTACTGCGCGCAGCAGCGGCCCGCGGTCATCCTGTTCAACCAGTCGCACGCCGCGAGGCTCGTCGCGCCGCGCGTCGCGGCGCGCCTCGGCGTGCCGGTGGTGATGAACGGCTTCTACATCGAGTCCCAGGGCAGCGAGCTCGAGGTCCGGACCACCGCCTACGGCGGCGACACGCACGCCGTGTATCGCCTGCCGGAGCCCGTGAACGTCGTCTCGATCGTGAGCACGACGCTGCGCGTCGAGCCGGCGCCGGCACCGAGCGAGCCGGTCGTGCGCGACGTGGCGCCGGACGCGGGCGCGGGGACGGAGCGCTGGAGCGTGGTATCGGCGCCCGCGGCGCAGGGCCCCCGCCTCGAGGATGCGGACATCATCGTCGCGGGTGGGCGCGGGCTCGGCAGCGCCGCCAACTATGCGCTGGTGCGCGAATTCGCCGAGCTGATCGGCGGCATGCACGGCGCCTCGCGCGCGATCGTCGACGACGGGTGGGTCGATTCGTCGCGGCAGGTGGGCCTGACCGGCAAGATCACCCGGCCCGGGCTCTACATCGCGGTGGGCATCTCGGGCGCGAGCCAGCACATGGCGGGCTGCTCCGCCGCGAAGACGATCGTGGGCATCAACAAGGACCGCGACGCCTCGATCTTCCGCTACGCGCGCTACGGCATCGCGGGCGATTGTCTCGAGGTGATGCCGGAGCTCATCAAGGCGGCAAGGGCCGCGGCAAACTGACGGAGAGCGCACATGAGCATCGAGACCACACCCTGCGTGCCCGGGCTGTTCGGCGAGCTCGACGGCCGTGCCGTGCTGCACGGGTCGCGCTGCGCCGGCTGCAACACGCCCTACTTCCCGCGCGCCGCGACCTGCCACAATCCCGACTGCGGCGAATCGCGCATGGAGGACTGCAGTTTCGGCGGGGCCGGCGTGCTGTGGAGCTTCTCGGTGGCGGATTTTCCGCCGCCGCCGCCGCACCGCTTCGACAAGCCCTTCGTGCCCTATGCGATCGGGGTGGTCGACCTCGACTGCGGCGTGCGCCTGATCGGGCAGATGACCGACGCGCCGGATGCGCTGCGCGTCGGAGCGCGGGTCGAGCTCGTGATCGGCGCGCTGTATCACGAGGAGGAGCGGACCTACACCTCCTGGAAGTTCAGCCAGATTGCCGCGGCCGCGGCGGGAGGCGAGTGAGATGCGCGAGGTAGCCGTACTGGGCGTCGGGTTGCACCGCTTCGGCAAGACCGGCGACGAGATCGTGGGCACGAAGTCCGTGACGGAGCTCTGCCGTCACGCGATCGACGCGGCCCTGAAGGACGCCGGCGTGCCGTGGAAGCAGATCGAGGCGGTGTGCGCCGCGAGCTCGCGCTTCTCCGGCGGCAAGGGCTGGGGCCTGAACGGCAACGACGTCGTGGAGGACATGGGCTCCACCGGCATCCCCGTCTACAACATGTCGGCGGGCTGCGCCGCCGGCGGCAACGCGTTCAACGTCGGTACGATGCTCGTCGCGAGCGGACAGCACGACATGGTGCTGGTCGTCGGCGGCGAGAAG
>CAYXJM010000101.1:5579-8037 GCA_964465455.1 uncultured Klebsiella sp. | reverse complement strand
TCATGTCGTCGATGCGCGCGTGCACGTCGTAGACGCCCTTGCGCAGCTGCTCGAACGAGCTCGGCTCCATGCCGTACTCCTCGAGCGGCCGGCCGACGACCGCGTTCAGGCCGACCGAGGGCATGATCATGCCCTGGTATTCCCAGTAGTTGGTGCCGTCGGCGCTGGTGCGCAGCTTCGGCGCGCTGGCGAGATCCTCGCCGGACAGGTGCTTGTCGAACATGTCCGGAGGTTCGCTGATGTGGTCGTCGACGCTGATGATCACCATGTCATTCATGTTCATAAATTCCTCCTCCACTGCTCTGTAACTCGTCGATCGTTGTATGTTCTGGCGCAAGGACCCGAATGCAGGCATTCAGGACGCGGGCTGGTAATCGTCAAGCGGCTGACCCGCCCCGCCGCTGAAGTCGCGAATCACACCGACGCGCTTCGCCTGCGCTGCCCGGTGCGGCTGGAAGGTGTAACAACCGGGGGGCATGCGCGTCGCGTCGGACTGCTGCTCCAGCGGGATGATACGCCCGTTTGCCATCATGTTTCCCCAGCGCAGCAGCCGCGCCGCCTCCTGTCGCCGCGGATCGAGCGCATCGATCCAGGGGCGCAACTGGTCGAGCCGCATTCCCGCCAGTTCCTCGGGCTCCACGATCCGCAAACCGGCCTCGGTCCAGCCGAGGATCGTGTTGCCGTCGCGGCGCAACTCGGCGCGGCGGCTGCCGTCGACAGGGTCGGAAACGAGGATGTCGTAGACCAGCGAATGCGCATCGAAGGCGTGCGCTGCCGCCAGCACCGCGAGGTCGTGCAGGTGCGTGCAGTTGGCGTGCTTCTCGCCACGCGCCGCGAATTCGGCCAGCGCGACGCCGGTGAACGTCTGCCGTAGCTGTTCCGGCGCGCCGGGACAGGTGGTCCAGGGCACTCGCCGCATCTCGGCCGCGATCGCGGTCGCGATCGCGCCGTCGTGGTGCACGACGACGCTCATGCAGTGATAGTCGTCTTCCACCTCGCTCTGCACCCGGCCGGGCGCCGGCGTTATCCGGAAGCGTCGCCTGAAACCGGGCAACTCCTCGAGGCGACGGGAGGATTCCGGAGACGCCATGGCCTCAGTCGCGCACCAGCAGCAGGGCCGTTGCGAGCGGCCCGCCGCCCGATGCGCAGACGGCAACACGCGGATCGCCGGCGATCTGGCGCGCGCCGCCGAGGCCGCGCAGTTGCACGACGGCCTCGTGGGCAAAGCCGAAGCCGTGCAGGCGACCGGCGCCGATCTGGCCGCCGAAGGTGTTGAGCGGCAGCTCGCCGTCGAGCGCGATACGCTTGCCGCCCTCGATGAAACGACCGCCTTCACCGACCTCGCAGAAGCCGAGCGCCTCGAGCCATGCGAGCGCCTGGAAACTGAAGCCGTCGTACAGTTGCGCCGTGTCGACGTCCTCGGGCCGGTAATCGGTGCGCTTCCACAGATCGGCACCGGTGGGGTAGCAGGCCATCCACTCCGCCTGGTCCCAGCTCTGGCGATGCACCGTGCCTGCCATCGCCGCGACGCGGATGGGCGCGCACCGGACTTCGTCGATGGCGGATCCCGCCGAGACGATCAGCACGGTCGACGCGTCGGTGTAGCGGTCGCAGTCGTACAGGCAGAGCGGCGTCGAGATCATCCGCGCCGACAGGTACTCGTCCATGGTCAGCGGCTCGCGCACCAGCGCACGGGGATTGAGCGCGGCGTTGGCGCGGTCGGTCAGCGCGATCTGGGCCAGCTGCTCGCGCGTCAGGCCGTAGCGCTTGACGTGTCGCATGGCGTATTGCGCCGTCCAGTTCGCGGCCGACATGGCGTTGAAAGGCGCGAACCACTGGGAGTAGCCGTCCACGCGCTCGCGTCGCGGCACCGGGTACTCGTCCGGTCGCGACATCGCGGCCGCTTCGTAGACGGTGCGGAAGCAGATCACGTGGCGCGCCTGTCCGGTGCGCACGGCAGCGACGGCGGCCGTCACCGCACCGAGCTGGGAACTGATCTCGCCGCCCCCGGCATACCAGCTCGCGCGAATGCCGAGCGCGTCGATCAGTTCATCGGCGCCGATCGGCGAGAAGCCGAGCAGCGCCGCGGTGCGGCCGGGATAGGTGGAAACGCCGTCTATCTGGCCGATCGTCAGGCCGGCCTCGTCCAGCGCCTCGCGCACCGCGTCGAGCGTCAGCAGGAGGGGATGGCGCGTCAGCTTGACGCCGATCCGGCTCTGCCCGATGCCGCTGATGTAGGCTTCGTTGTCTGCCACGGCTCAGTCCACCTTCTCGAACAGCGGCAGGTACACGTCGTCCTGCCGCTCGAACTTCACGCGGACGCGATCACCGACGTCGACCTCTTCCACCGCACACCCCACGATGTTGGTCGTGAGGAACACGCCGGGCACGCCGTCGAGCGCCACGCGCGCGATGACGAAGGGCACCTCCATGGCGGGATGCCACTTCTGGTAGTTGA
>CAYXJM010000101.1:0-5479 GCA_964465455.1 uncultured Klebsiella sp. | reverse complement strand
CCGCCGTCGACCGGCAGCACCACGCCGTTGATGAAGCCCGCCGCGGAGCTGTTGAGCAGAATCAGGGCGCTCGCCTGCTCCTCCGGGGTCGACCGACGACCGGTCGGGAGCGTGAACGCGTCGATGACCGACAGCGGGGTCGCGGACTCGAAGTGGCTCATCATCGGGGTCTGCGTCGGGCTGGGCAGGGTGCAGTTGATGCGCACACCCTGCTTGACGAAGCGCTGCGACGACAGCATCGTCCACACGATGATCGCCTCCTTCGACAGCGTGTAGCCCTCCTTTACGTCTTCCGGGTGCTCCTCGCACCACTTGACGGCATCCTCGTAGCTTTCGTTCGCGAGCAGCTGCATCAGCACCGGCATGCGGCGGCTCCAGCCGAGGCCGCCCGTGGACGAAATGCTGGCAATCGCCCCGCCCGCCGGCATCAGCGGCAGCACGCGCTCGGTGACGCGCCGGGTGCCCGCGTAGTTGACCTTCATGACGTCGAGCGCGGGCGCGGTTTGCGGCAGGCCTGCGCAATTGAACAGCGCGTCGACGCGCCCGCCGATCCTGCCGATCGCGGCATCGATCGCCGCGGGATCGCGCAGGTCGACCTGGCTGAACGAGGCCAGTCCGAGCGCAGTCTCCTTGTAGTCGAGGCCGTGCACTTCCGCTCCGAGCTCCAGCAGCAGGCGGGCGGTCGCCTCGCCCATGCCCGAAAAGCACCCGCTGACGATGACGCGCTTGTTCCTGTAACCCAGAAAGTCCATCTCTGCTCCTTCTATGACATTGCGGCCACCGCGGCCGGCCCGGACTGCGCGCCATTTCCCGTCACGCGCGACCCCGCACGCGGACAGCCGGCGCGCTTTCCCGCGACGGGCCCGGAGCCCGGCCCGAAAGCATACGCCGCTTGACGTATTAGTCAACAATGGTGATCATGAAACTCGCGGGAACGCGCCGCGACCAGTGCCGCCTCCGGCGCCAACGGCCGCGACCGCGAACCCCCTGCACCAACAATTCCGGCTGGATAATAAGACATGGCCCTGTACACGACGATCCATCTCCACAACGTGCCCGCCGGCCGCGAAGCGCAGTACAGCGCATGGTTCGACGGCGCACACCAGGCGGCGCTCGCCCACCTGCGCGGCTTCCGGTCCGCGGAGCGCTTCGAAGTGACGCGCGAGCAGATCATGCCGGACATACCGCAGCCGTGGCGCTACATGAGCGTTTACGACTTCGATCTGCCGGACCCCGCCATCGACATCCCGGCGCTCGGACCGCTGGTCGCCGAGGCGCGCGACGCCGGCCTGGTCGCCGACGACGAAACCGAGCGGCTCTACACCTACCGCCTGTATGCGGACTGGAAGGCGAGCCCGAACTGGCAGACATCGGAACCTTTCTCGGGCATGAGCCTGATCCTCGCCAACTACGTCCCCGGGCGCCGCGAGGAATACGAGGACTATTACGAAAACGTGCACAGCGTGGAAGTGATCAACGTCCCGGGCCAAGTGGCGATGAAGCGGGGCGAACTGGCACCGATCCAGATCGAGCCGCGGCGCTTCTGCCCCGGCGACCAGCTCGTGCTGTGCGCGCAGCAGACCGACGACCTGATGTTCACGATCAGGGACTTCAGCGCACGCGCCGGGGGCAGAAGCCCCAGCGGCATCGCGATGCAGCCGCGCTCGCCATCGGCCTCGATCGCGCGCACCGTGCACTATTTCAGGAAGATCAGCGGCGACCGTTTCTGGCCCGGCGGCATCGCCTACGCCGGCGACTTGTCCGTCTACGCCAGCAAGGACTGAACCGCGGCCCGCGACGCGGACACCACGGCCACGAGCAGGAGGAGACGCTTGGCGAAGATCATCGTGATTACCGGGGCCGGGGTCGGGCTCGGCCGTGCGCTCGCAAGGCGGTTCGCCGCGGAGGGCGAGACGGTCGTGCTGCTCGGGCGCACGGCATCCAAGGTCGAGGCCGTGGCCGCCGGCATCGGCGAGCGCGCCATGGCGGTGGGCTGCGACGTGTCGTCGCCGGACTCCGTGCGCGCCGCCTTCGCGGAAATCGCCCGGCGCCATTCGCGCATCGACGTGCTGATCAACAACGCGGCCCTCTTCGAACCGGTCCCGATCGCCGAGGCCAGCGACGCCCAGATCCTCGACGCCATCGGCACCAATCTCACCGGGGCCATGCTGTGCGCCCGCGCGGCGATTCCGCTGATGAACCGCGGCGGCCACATCATCAACGTGAGCAGCGAATCGGTGGAAATGCGCTTCCCGTTCTTCGTGATCTACCAGGCCACCAAGGCGGGCCTGGAGCGCTTCTCGGAAGGACTGCACCACGAACTGGACCCGAGCGGGATCAAGGTCACCACGCTGCGCGCGAGCCAGATGATCGAGGAAGGCCAGGCGATCCCCGACTGGGACCCCGAGATGCGGATGCGCTTCGCCAAGGCCGCGCTGGCGGCGGGACTCGACATGCGCGCGCTGCCGAAGTCCCAGTACAGCTCGGTGACGAGCGTCTTCCGCGCGATCATCGACCTGCCATCCGACCTGCAGACGCCGGTCGTCACGATTCACGCCCGCGCGGCGGACTGACCAACCGGAGCACCAGCAGATGGACGAGACTTTCGATTTCGTGATCGTCGGCAGCGGCGGCGGCTCGATGTGCGCCGCGCTGGTGCTGCGCGCGGCCGGCAAGAGCGTCCTCATCCTGGAGAAGACCGGCCTCGTGGGGGGAACCACGGCCATCTCGGGTGGCGTGATGTGGATCCCCAACAACCGCTTCATGAAGAGCGAGGGGATCGAGGACAGCCGCGAGCAGGCCCTCGCCTACCTCGACGCGGTGGTCGGCGATCACGACGACACGCCCGGTGCGAGCCGCGAGCGGCGCCTCGCGTACGTCGAGGAAGCGCCGAAGATGGTCGACTTCCTCGTCAGCCAGGGCATCCGCCTGCGGCGCGTTCCCTCCTGGCCCGACTACTACGATGCGCCCGGGGAGTCGGTGCCGGGGCGCACGGTCGTCTCCGAGCTGTTCGATCTGAACCGGCTGGGGGAATGGAAGGCCAGGCTGAGGCCCGGATTCCTCCCGTTGCCGGCGTATCTCGAGGAGGCCATGGAGCTGCCGAATTTCAAGCGCTCCGGGGCGAGCCGGAAAGTCATTGCCAGGGTGATCGGACGCGCGATCCTCGGCAAGCTGACCGGCAAGCACTGGTCCACCGCCGGGCAGGCGCTGCAGGGCCAGATGCTGCACGCTGCGCTCGAGGCCGGCGCGGAGGTTCGCGTGAATGCCGCCGTAAGGCGGCTCGAGGTCGCTGGCGGGCGCGTCACCGGCGTCGTCATCGCCGCAGACGGCAACGAATGCCGGATCGGCGCCCGGCTCGGCGTGCTCGTCAACGCGGGTGGCTTCGCGCGCAACCAGCGCATGCTGGACACCTACATTCCCGGAACCTCGACCGAATGGTCGAACACCATCGCGGGCGACACCGGGGACATGATCGAGGAAGGCGTGCGCATCGGCGCCGCGATCGCGCAGATGGAGCAGCGCATCGGCTCGCCGATGGCATTGCCTCCCGGCAATCCGCCCGTGAAGCCTGGCATGCAGGGCGACATCTCCAAGCCCCACGCGATCGTCGTGGACCAGAGCGGCGAGCGCTACATGCGCGAGTCCTCCTCCTACGTCGAGATCGCCAGGGCGATGCGCGAGCGCGACAAGCTCGTGCCCGCGGTGCCGAGCTGGATGGTGCTCGACAGCCAGTACATGGGAAAGTACATGCTGGCCGGGACGATGCCGGGCGCGAAGAAGCCGAAATCCTGGTACAGCGAGCAGTTCCTGCGCCGCGCAGACACGCTGCAGGAGCTCGCGCAAGCCTGCAAGATGGATCCCGCGAAGCTCAGCCGGACGGTCGAGCGATTCAACGGCTTCGTGCGCAACGGACGCGACGAGGATTTCCGGCGCGGCGACCACGTTTACAGCCGATGGCTCGGCGACGCGCTGCACCGGCCCTCGCCGACGCTGGGCACCATCGAGCAGGGGCCCTTTTTCGCGGTGGCGCTGTATCCCGGCGACGTCAGCACCTACGGCGGCCTGGTGACCGACGTGCACGCCCGGGTACTGCGTGCGGATGGCTCGGCGATACCGGGACTGTATGCCACCGGCACGTCCACGGCGTCCGTGATGGGTCGCGCCGCCCCTGGCGCCGGCGCCAGTATCGGCCCCTCGTTCACGTGGGGTTACGTGGCGGCCCGGCACGCGATCGAGGCCTGAGCAGCCCCTTGCGCAGGCATGCAGCGACACTTCAACCCGCCCGGCGCCTGAGGGCGCTGCTTCACGCAACGAGGAAAGGATAGACACATGGACAAACTACCGGCAGCCCTGCTCTACATCGACGGCAAGCTGCGTCCGGCCGCGGGCAACAGGTCCTACGACAACGTCTGCCCCTGGACCGGCGAGGTCATCGGCAAGGCGCCCGACGCCTCCGCGGCAGACGTCGACGAGGCGATCGTCGCCGCCCGGCGCGCCTTCGACCAGACCGACTGGTCGCGCAACCACGAAGCGCGTTTCGCGCTGATGAAGAAATACCGCGACCTGCTGTTCGCCAACCGCGACACGCTGGTGCAGATCGCGCGTCTCGAAGCCGGCGCTTCGATCGGGGCGGCCTACCGGGCGCAGGTCGACCGGGCCCTCAGCGGCATGGACGACCTGCTCGGCTGCTTCCCGGCCGTCACGTGGGAGGAAGACCGGGGACGGCGCAACGAGATGGGCTTCGACACCGACCGGATCGTGGTGCACGAGCCGCTCGGGGTGGTCGGCGCCATCTCGCCGTGGAACGTGCCGCTCTACGTCAACGTCGGCAAGGTCGTGCCGGCGCTGCTCGCCGGCTGCACCGTCGTGCTGAAGCCCGCCCCGGACACCCCGGCGATGTCCGCCTACATGGGCGAGCTCGCCGCGCAGGCCGGCTTTCCGGCGGGCGTGCTGAACGTGATCACCTCGGCCGACCCCGTGATGGCCGGCGAGACGCTGGTGACGGATCCGCGGGTGGACGTCATCTCGTTCACCGGCTCGACCGCGGTGGGCAAGCGGATCATGGAAAAGGGCGCCGCGACGCTGAAGCGCGTGTTCCTGGAGCTCGGCGGCAAGTCGGCGAACATCATCCTCGACGACGCGCCCGATTTCGCCATGTCGGTCATGCAGTCGATGGTCATCTTCCACGCCGGCCAGGGCTGCGCGATCTGCACCCGCCTGCTGGTCCCCCGCAGCCGGTACGAGGAGGCCGTGAAGGCGCTCGAGATGGCCTATGCGGGCTTCGCCACCAAGTGGGGAGACTTCGACGATCCCACGCAGGTCATGGGTCCGGTGATCTCCGCCCGCCAGCGCGACCGCGTGATGGAATACATCGAGCTCGGCAAGAAGGAAGGCGCGCGGCTGCTCGCCGGCGGCAAGGTCCGCACCGACAAGGGCGGCGGATTCTTCATCGAGCCGACCTGCTTCGTCGACGTGCGCA
>CAYXJM010000100.1:0-8135 GCA_964465455.1 uncultured Klebsiella sp. | reverse complement strand
ACCAGGTCGAGGAAAAGCGGTTCTCGATGTGCGGCCTGACCTGCGTGCCGAGGCCGAGCACGAAGCGCCCGCCGGTGATGACCTGGAGGTCGTAGCCGAGTCCGGCGAGGTCCATCGGGTTGCGCGCGAAGGCGATCGCGATCGCCGTGCCGAGGCGCATGCGCCCGGTGTGCTCGGCGGCCACCGCGATCGCGAGAAACGGGTTGTGCCTGGCTTCGAACGAGAAGCCGCCGTCGTACCCGATTTCCTCGAGCTCGCGGTAGACCGTCCGCGCCTGCCGCGGATCCTCCAGCGGCGCGGTGGTGTAGATCTTCATCGCGTCTCCCCCGGCGCCGGCCGCGCTACATCGATCCGAAGCGGTAGATGACGTCGACGCCCCAGGTGCGCGGTTCGCCCCACTGGTTCGTGCTGGCGCGCCCCATGCCGTAGCCGGAGACGTCGAACTCGTAGCCGCCGATCTTGTACTCCTCGTCGGCCATGTTCCTCACCCATCCCGCGACGGCCAGTGTGCCGTCGCCGAGTGCGACTTCCTCGTAGGCGATGCGCAGGTTCAGCACGTCGTAGCCGTCCTGGGCGATGTCCTCGTTGCCGCTCAGCTTCGGCGTGAAGACGTGATCGCTCATGCCCGACCAGTCGAGGCGCGCGCGCAGCCGGCCGTTGTCGGCGAACCGCGGGAACGTGTAGTTCAGCGACACGTTGTAACTGTGCTCTGGCGTGTACTCGAAGCCACGATCACCCGAGATGTCGCTGATCGCGCCGGTGATGTTGTCGAAGGACAGGAACTCGTCGTACTCCGCATCGACATAGCCGTAGCCCGCGGTGATCTCCAGCCCCTCGAGCGGCATCGCGACCAGTTCGACCTCGAGGCCCTTGATTGTCGCCGCCGCTGCGTTCTGCACCACCGTGGAGTAACCGCCCTGCGAGCCGCTGTCAACCGCGTTGACCTGCGCCTGCATGTCGCTGAGGTCCTCGTAGAACACGCTGGTGTTGAGCCGCAGGCGGTTGTCCAGCCACATCGACTTCAGGCCCGCCTCGTAGCTGTCGACCTGCATGTCGTCGTAGGGGCCCCACTGCAGCGGCGTGCTGCTGCGGGCGTTGAAGCCGCCGCTCTTGAAGCCGCGCGCCCAGCCGGCGTAGACCATCACGTCGTCGGTGAGCTGGTAGTTGAGCACCACCCGCGGCGACCACCCGGTGTCCTCGATCCTGGTCGGAATCGGCGTCGGATAGCCGCCGTAGGTCTGGGCGTAGGTGTCGAGGTAGGTGAACCCCGCGCCGCCGTCCAGCGTCACGGTGTGGTCCTGCTCGCGCTCCTCGTCGGTATAGCGCACGCCGAGCGATGCCGTGAGCTTCTCCGTGAGGTGCAGCGACACCTCGCCGAACGCCGCGAGACTGGTGTTGTCGATCTCGGTGTAGAAGCGCTGGTTCAACTCGAAGACGTCGATGATCTGCGTGTTGATGTAGTCGCCATCCTCGTTGAAGTAGAACAGCCCCGCCACGAAGTCCAGGAAGTCGTCGAAGCCGCTGCCGGCGAGCTGGAACTCCTGGCTGGTGGAGTCCAGCGTGAAGTGGTCGGGGTTGTTGAAGAGCAGCGGCGTCGCCGCGCCCATCGCGTTGTTGACGAGGTAGTTCTCCGACTCGCGGTAGCCCGTGATCGATTTCGCCACCAGACCCGTGAACGGGCCGGCATCGCCGATCTCCCAGGCGATCGTCAGGCCGTGCCCCTCGATGTCGACGTCGTTGCGCGACGGGCCGAAGCTGTTCACCTTGTCCTCGCGATGGGGACGCACGTTGTCGCCGTGGAGCACGCCGAGGAAGCCCGTCGCGGAGGTCAGCTGCGAGACCATCGCGTGCTCGCGCTTGCGCTGCCAGTCGTAGGCGTAGTCGACCGTGACGGTCTCGAGGGGCGTCCAGCGCAGCGCACCGCGCAGCGCGCGATTGTCCTCGTCCCAGATGTCGTCGCCGATCGAGTTGTCGACGAAGGGATCGCGGTTCTTGTCGAGCGCCGCGATGCTGGCGGCCAGCTCGCCGGTCACCGGGAACTCGAGGTACGCCCTGCCGTCCAGGCGCCCATAGTCGCCGGCGGTCACCATCGCCTCGCCGCCGAACTCGCCCGAGGGCTTGCGCGTGTGCAGCAGCACCGCGCCGCCGACCGTGTTCTTGCCGTAGAGCGTGCCCTGCGGACCCCGAAGCACCTCGATGCGCTCGAGCGTCGCCACGTCGAAAAGCGACCCGATGGACTTGCCGATGTACACGCCGTCGAGGTAGACGCCAACCATCGGGTCCTCGGTGATCGTGAAGTCGGTGCGGCACAGCCCGCGCATGCACACCAGCGTGCCGTCGTTGCCGCCGGTGTTCGGCATGATGATCAGGTTCGTCGTCAGCTGGCTGATCTGCGAGATGTCGGTGATGCCGACGTCCTCGATGTCGCCCGCGCCGAAGGCGGTCACCGAGACCGGCACCTCCTGCAGGTTCTCCTCGCGCCGCCGCGCGGTCACGGTCAGTTCCTCGATCTGTCCGGCGGCCGCCGGATTGCCCGCATCCTGCGCGGCCACGCGCGGTGACTGTGCGGCGCCCAGCGCCGCGAACGCGACGGCCACCGCGAGCGCGCCACGCACCCGCGGCGCGTGCATCATCGGTTTTCCGGCTGCAATGAGTGACTTGCGAGTCGACATGCTGCTTCCCCCCTGCTCGTGATCGGAGCGGATCGCGCGCATCGCGCGGTCCGCGCTTGCGGTACACGACCGGAGTGTAGCGGCGGCCTCGGCAGCGGCAGCGCGCGGCGGGGATCAGTAGCGGACGAATCGGTATCGGATCGTGACAGCGCGTCTGCGGCGGGCGCAGCAGCCACCGTCCCGCACATGCCGCGGGAGATGCGTGAAAGCGCGCTCGCGGGCGACGCGGCCGGCGACGGCAGCGGCGGCGCGCCGCGCGGCGCGCCTCGATCTCGGCGTTGTCGGCGATCACGCCGTCGCGGATCAGGGCGGCAACGTCATGCGCGCTGTAGCCCAGCTCGCCGAGCAGCGCGCGCGTGTGTTCGCCCAGCAGCGGCGGGTGCAGCCGCACGCTGCCCGGCGTGGCGTAGAAGCGTATCGGCACGCCGGTCACGCGCACCTCGCCGAGCGTGGGATGCTCGGTCGGGACGATCATGCCGTTGTGCAGGATCTGCGGATCCGTCACGACGTCCTCGACGCGGTTGATCGGCGCGGTCAGCACGTCGGCCGCCACGAGCTTCGGGATCAGCTCCTCGCGCGTGTACGCGCGCGTGCGCCCGGCCACCACGCGGTCGAGCTCGTCCTGGTTCGCGAGCCGCGCCTCGATGTCGTGAAAGCGCGGGTCGCTGTCCCAGTCCACCTCGAGCGCGCGGCACAGCTTGCCGAAGAACTTCTCGCCCGGCGTGGTGATCACCACGTGTCCGCCATCGCGCGTCGGGTAGACGCCCGACGGCGCGAAGTACAGGCTGCGGTTGCCGGTGCGCACGGGTGCCTCGCCGGTGGCGAGATAGGTGCCTATCGAGCTCGCCTGCGCGTGCATCAGCGCATCGAGCAGCGACACCTCGACGCGCTGCCCGGCGCCGCTGCGGTCGCGCACGCGCAACGCCGCCTGCGCCGCGTTGGCCACCAGCAGCGAGGTGATGACGTCGACGGCCGGAAAACCGGTGCGCACCGGCGCCCCGCCGGGCTCGCCGTTCAGCGCCAGCACCCCGGCATAGCCCTGGGCAAGGAAATCGATGCCGGGCCGCCCCGCGTACGGCCCGTCGGGCCCGAACGCGGTGACGCCGACCCAGACGATGTCCGGCTTCAGCGCCGCGACCTGTTCGTAGTTCAGGCCGAGCTTGCTGAGAGCCGGCTCGCGGATGTTCGTGATCAGCACGTCGACCGTGCGCACCAGCCGCGCGAACACCTCGCGCGAGCCCTCCTGTTGCAGGTCGATCACGATGTCGCGCTTGTTGCGGTTCAGGCTGAGGTACGGGCCGCGCTCGGTGCCGCGTTTCGGTCCCAGGTGACGGCTCTCGTCGCCGTAGTGCGACTCGAGGCGGATCACATCGGCGCCGAGGTCGCCGAGCAGCGTCGCGCCGTAGGGTCCGGCCAGCATCGTCGCGACGTCGAGCACGCGGATGCCTGCCAGCGGGCCGGCCGCTGGGGTGGGTTCGTTCGTCGTCACGGCATGTCCTCCCGATGTGGGCGCGCCTCAGGCGCGCAGCCGCTGCACGGTCTCGCTCACGAACGTGGTGTCCGCGCGCGCTCGCGCCGGCAGGTCGATCAATACGGTGCGGAAGAGTCCCTGCGCGAGCGTGCGCAGCTTCTGCGCGAAGTCCTCGCAGCGCGCGACCACCGCCCATTCGTCCAGCATCGCGTCGCTGATCAGCGCGGGCATCTCGGTCCATTTGCCCGCGAGCGAGAGCCGGTGCAGCGCGAGCCCCGTGTCCTCCCAGCCGTGGAAGGCGAGCACCGCGTGGTAGGAACGCGTCGAGGCGTAGAAGGCGATCTGCTGGCGCAGCGCGTCCTTCGCCTGTTGCAGTTCCTGCTCGTCGCGTCCCAGCGCGAGGAAGGGTGCGCCGATCAGCTCGAAGTCCGCGGCGTCGCGCCCCGCGCGCGCGGCGCCCTCGGCGATCGCGGGCAGCAGGACGGCGCGCGTGTAGGCGAAGGTCGCGACCGGGTGCAGGCGCAATCCCTCGCAGAGCTCGCCGGCCATGCGCGCCATGTACGGGTTCACCGCCGCGACGTGGATCGGAATCCCGGGGCGCGCGATGGGACCCGGGTTGAAGAAGGGCGGCAGCATCGTGAAGCGGTAGTGCTCGCCCTCGAAGTACGCGGGCTCGCGCGGGTTCTGGAACGAGCGGAAGATCGCCCGCAGGCACTGCACGTATTCGCGCATGCGCGGCCCCGGCGCCGAGGGCCAGGGCGTGGAGTAGCGCCGTTCGTTGTGCCCCTTGACCTGGGTGCCGAGACCCAGCGCGAAGCGTCCGCCCGAGTACTGCTGCAGATCCCAGGCGCATTGCGCCGTGACCATGGGGCTGCGCGGGAAAGCGATCGCTACGTTGGTGCCGAGGCGCACGCCGGTCGTGTGCTCCGCGGCGATCGCGAGCGGCAGGAACGGATCGTGTCCGGACTCGGGCGCCGTGATACCGTCGAAGCCGGCCGCTTCGAGTTGCCGCGCCTCGGCGGCGATGCCCGCGACGAGCGGTGCGGCCTGTCCCTTGCCGGCGTACTGCGCCGTCTGCGGCCCCAGCATCACGGTTTCCACGCGCAGCGTCATGGGCTGGCTCCCGGCACGCGGCTCAACGGCCCTTGAACTCGGGCTTGCGTTTCTCCATGAAGGCTCGCGGCCCTTCGGTGGCGTCGTAGGAGCCGAAGACCCGCGCACCGATCGCCTTCTCGAGCACGAAGCCGGGCTCCAGGTTCGCCTGCCGCAGCACGATCTCCTTCGCCGTGCGCACCGCGAGCGGGCTGTTCTGGCAGATCTTCTCCGCGAGGCGCAGCGCCTCGTCCATCAGCTGCTCGCGCGGCACCACGCGGTTCACCAGCCCGATGTCGTAGGCGCGTCGCGCGTCGATGTTCTCGCCGGTCAGCAGCAGCTCCATCGCCACCGCCCAGGGAATCTGCCGCGGCAGGCGCACGTGCGTGCCGCCGGTCGGCACCAGCCCGAAGCGCACCTCGCCGAGTCCGAAGCTCGCGTGCTCCGCCGCGATGCGGATGTCGGTGCCCTGCATGAACTCCATGCCGCCGGCGATGCAGAAGCCGTTCACCGCGGCGATGATGGGCTTGAACACGTCCGAGAACGGCCGCTTCGTGTGGTCCTCGTAGCCGAGCTGCTCGCCGGCGTTGAGGCGGGGAATCGCCTCCTGCAGGTCCATGCCGGCGCAAAAGGCCTTGTCGCCCGCGCCCGTGAGGATCGCGACCCACAGCCCGTCGTCCTTCTGGAAGTCCGCGAAGCAGGCGTCCATCGCGCCCAGCATCTCCGCGGTGAAGGCGTTCATGGCGCGCGGGCGGTTGATCGTCATCACGGCGATGTGGCCGCGCTTCTCGTAGAGAAAGGTTTCCGGCAATTGCAGTTCCATGTCGCGTGCTCCCGCTCGCTTGCTTCGTCGTTCCGTGTCGCCCGTCAGTCGCGCCGGCGGCGGAAGCGCGGCAGGCTCACTTCCGGCGTCACCGCCTCGAACACCACCTCCACCGGCATGCCCATCGCGAGCGCCTCGGGCGCGCAGTCGATCATGTTGCCGAGCAGCCGCACGCCCTCCTCCATCTCGGCCACCACCGGCGCGAGCGGCGTGGCGTCGACGAAGGCCGGATGCAGGGCGCGATGCACCACCGTCCAGGTGTAGACCCTGCCCCTGCCGGTGGCGGGCGCCCACTCCCAGTCGAAGGAATTGCAGGCCGCGCAGATCTCGCGCGGGACGTGACGAAAGGTGCCGCAGGCCGTGCAGCGCTGGAAGCGCAGCTCGCCGCGGCGGCACCACGCGTAGAATTCCGCCGTGAGGCCCTCGAGCGCGGGCAGCGGCTTGTCGTAGGGTCGCGCTTCGTCGCTCATGGCGTCCTCTCTCCGTCGCGCTAGCGCCGCAGTATCGCGATGCTGCCATCGCCGAAATCACCCCACCCGGTCACCACGCCGATCTCGGCCCCGGGCACCTGCCGCGCGCCGGCCGAGCCACGCAACTGCTTCACGGCCTCGACGATGTGACCGATGCCGAGCGAGTGCGCCTCCGAGAGCAGGCCGCCGTGGGTGTTCACCGGCAGCCGTCCGCCGAGCTCGATCGCACCGCCCTCGACGAAGGGACCCCCCTCGCCGCGCCGGCAGAAGCCCGCCTCCTCGAGCTGCTGGATCACCTCGAACGTGAAGCAGTCGTAGATCTGGGCGAAGTCCGCGTCCTCCGGCGTGACGCCGGCCATGCGGAAGGCCTCGGGTGCCGCGATCGTGAGCCCCGTGGCGTGGAAGTCCCGGCGGTTGGTGATCTCGTCGGCCGGATAGGGCTGCCCGGCTGCCGCGCCCATGATGTAGACGGGGGTCTTGCCGAGGTCGCGCGCGCGCTCCGGCGTGGTGACGATGCAGGCCGCGGCGCCGTCGGTCTCCAGGCAGCAGTCGTTCACGCGGTAGGGATCCGCGAGCATCGGCGAGGCGAGGTAATCGGCCAGCGTCAGCGGCTTGCCGTGCATCACGGCGCCGGGATTGAGCTGCGCGTGCCGGCGCATCGCGACCGCGACCGCGCCCAGCTGCTCGTGCGTGGTGCCGTACTCGTGCATGTGGCGGCGCGCCATCAGCGCGTACCACTGCGGCGGCACCGTGAGCCCCTGCGGCAGGTAGTAGTCCCACGCGATCGCGCCGCCGGGTATGGAGTTCCTGTCGGTGGTGACGGTCTGGCGCACGCGCGCCCCGGAGTAGCCGTTCCAGCCGGCGGGAATCAGCACGTGGCTTGCGGCGCCGGTGGCCACCGCCATCGCCGCGAGGCGCAGCGACGCCACCGGTGCCGCGCCGCCCATGTGGATGATCGCGGCGAAGCGCAGGTTCGCCGAACCGAGGCTCGCGGCGAAAGCCTCGCACTTGCCGACGTTCGGGAAGGCGAGGATGCCGTCGATGTCGCGCCCCTTCAGCCCCGCGTCGTCGAGCGCCGCCACCGCCGCGCGCAGCTGCAGCGCTTCCTCGCTCAGCCCGGAACCGGGCTTGCGGCAGTATCCCGTCTCCCCGATGCCGACGATGCAGGCCTTGTCCTTCAGCACGATGTCACCCCGTCCCGCGGCACTTCACTTCCCGTGGCGCGACTCGTAGTCCGCGAGCAGCTGCGCGCGCGCCTCGGCCTCGCGCCGGCGGATGTCCCAGAATTCCGGGGGGCGCTTGCCGAGAAACGCCGCCCCGCCCTCCTTGCCCTCGGGCATGTCGAACCAGTCGGGATACATGGCGGCCGAGGTGACGCACTGCTCGCGGTAGCCGTCCATCTCCTGGTCGAAGGCGGCCTTCAGCACCTCGAGGCAGCCCGGGCTCAGCGCGAGCATCTCCGCGCACCACTGGTCCACCTCGGCCTCGAGGCGCTCGAGCGGCACCACGGTGTTGACGAGCCCCATCTCGAGCGCCTGCGCGGCGGAGTACTTGCGGCACAGCATCCACAGCTCGCGCGCCTTCTTCGCGCCCACCACCCTGGTGAG
>CAYXJM010000099.1:0-8168 GCA_964465455.1 uncultured Klebsiella sp. | reverse complement strand
CCCCTCGAGCTTCGTGTCGGCGCGGTTGCCTTCGTCCAGCGCCAGCGTGACCTCCTTGTGGCTGATCTCGCCGGTGGCCTTGTCCTTCACTTCCACCGAGGCCGTCACCGGGATGATCTCATCGGCGAACAGCCCCGCCTGCTGCGCGGCGGCGGTGCGTTGCTGGCTCTGCAACGAGTATTCGTCCTGCTGCTCGCGCGTGACGCCGTAACGCTTGGCCACCACCTCGGCGGTGTGCAGCATCGGCATGTAGATGTGCTCGTGCAGCGCCTTCAGCTTCGGATCCACGCGGCGGTACATGTTCTGGTGCTCGTTCTGCACCAGGCTGATCTGCTCGAGGCCGGCGCCCACGGCGACGCGCATGCCGTCGTGCAGGATCTGCTTCGCGGCCGTGGCGATCGCCATCAGGCCCGACGAGCACTGGCGATCCATCGTCATGCCGCTCACCGTGACCGGCAGCCCGGCGGCCAATGCCGCCATGCGCCCTATGTTCAGGCTCGTGGTGCCCTGCGGCATCGCGCAGCCCATGATCACGTCGTCGATCTCGGCCGGGTCCACACCCGCGCGCTCGACCGCGGCGCGGATCGCCAGACCGCCCATCGTGGGTGCCTCGGTGTTGTTGAACAGGCCGCGGTAGGCCTTGCCGATCGGCGTGCGTGCCGCTGATACGATGACTGCGTCCGACATTTCCTGAATCTCCTGCGCGTTGAAATGACTTGCCGTCGCTCCAGCGCGAGGGAGCGGCAGCGGGTTGTCCTGCGGCAGACCGTGCGCCGCAGGGATGCGGCGCTCGAGCCTACAGGGACGTATTCACGGCGTGTCTGCAGCAGGATGACCCGCTGCCGATCCCGACGGTCGGTTGCACGACCCTCAGAGCTCGATGCCGAGCGCCTTGGCGGCGCGGCCGGCGAACTTGAAACTCTGCTGGTAGCCCTGCGTGAACTCCTGCTCGCCGCGGCGATCCTCGATGGCGGCGAGCCCGGCCAGCACATTTTCCGGCGTCTGCTCCCCCGGCGCCAGATGGATGCCGTCGGTTTCGTAAATATGGACGCTCGCGTAGCCACCCGCCCCCGCCGAGAGGACCA
Source organism: uncultured Klebsiella sp. (assembly GCA_964465455.1). GTDB lineage: Bacteria > Pseudomonadota > Gammaproteobacteria > Pseudomonadales > UBA5518 > UBA5518. The sequence continues at coordinate 7,083 of CAYXJM010000099.1, read as the reverse complement.
TGCGGTTCGGCGCCTGCTCGGCGCAGAGCAGCAGCACGCCCGCGGTAACGGCCTCGGGTTTCAGCAGCTCGAAGGCGCGCGGGTCCATCAGGCCCTCGGTCATCCGCGTGCCCGCCACCGGCGCCACGCAGTTGACGCGGATGCCGTACTTCTCGCCCTCCTGCACCAGGGTGTTCATCAGCCCGACCAGCGCCATCTTGGCGGCGCCGTAGTTGCTCTGGCCGAAATTGCCGTAGAGCCCGCTCGAGGAGGTCGTCATCACGATGCGCCCGTACTGCTGCGCGCGCATGGTCTCCCACACCGCCTTCGTGCAGTGCACCGAGCCCATCAGGTGCACGTCGACGACGGCGCGGAAGTCCTCGATCTCCATCTTCGGGAAGCTCTTGTCGCGCAGGATGCCGGCGTTGTTGACCAGGATGTCGACGCGGCCCCAGGCGTCGATGGCCTCGCGCACCATGGCCTGCACCTCGGCCCAGTCCGCCACGTTCGCGCCGTTGGTGATCGCCTCGCCGCCGGCGGCGCGGATCTCCGCCGCCACCGCCTCGGCCGCGGCGCTCGAGCGCCCGCTGCCGTCGCGCGCGCCGCCGAGGTCGTTGACCACCACCTTCGCGCCGCGTGCCGCGAGCCCCAGCGCGTGCGTGCGGCCGAGCCCCGCGCCGGCGCCTGTCACGATCGCCACCCTGCCGTCGAACCGGATGCTCATTGCGTCTTGCCTCCCTTGCGTTGCGACCTTCAGGCCGTCATCACCATCGTGAGCCACTCGCAGACCAGCGCGGGCTTGCTCCCGTTCTCGATCTCGACCGTAATCTCCTGCTTGATCAGGAACTGCCCGGGCGCCTTCTCCTGCGCGTCGAGCAGCTTCGCGCGGGCGCGCACGCGCGAGTCCACCTTCACCGGCGCGAGGAAGCGGACCTTGTCGAAGCCGTAGTTGATGCCCATCACGGCGCCTTCCATGCCCGCTCCGACGTCCTGCATCATGCGCGGCAGCAGCGACAGCGTGAGGAAACCGTGCGCGATGGTGCCGCCGAAGGGCGTCTGCGCGGCGCGCGCGGGATCGACGTGGATGTACTGGTGGTCCTCGGTGGTGTCGGCGAAGGCGTTGATGCGCGCCTGGTCGATCCCGATCCATTCCGATACGCCGAGCTCGCTGCCGATCAGCGAGCGCACGTTGTCGCGGTTCATCTTCACTGCCATCTGCGTTCCTCCGTCCGTGTCACGAATGTTCAGCGGTAGCGTGCCAGCTCGCGCCGCGCCACGACCATGCGGTGCACCGCGTCGGGGCCGTCGGCGAAGCGCAGCGTGCGTGCGCCCATGTACATGCCGGCGAGCGGCGTGTCCTGCGAGACGCCGAGGCCGCCGTGCATCTGGATGGCCTCGTCGATGACCTTCAGCGCCACCGTCGGCGCCACCGTCTTGATCATCGAGATCCAGTGCTGCGACTGCGCGACGCCCTCGGTGTCCATCATCCACGCCGTCTTCAGGCACAGCAGCCGCGCCATCTCGATGTCCATGCGTGCGTTGGCGATGATGTCGTAGTTGGCGCCGAGCTTCACCAGCGGCTTGCCGAAGGCCGTGCGCGACAGGCCGCGCCGGCACATCAGCTCGAGCGCCTTCTCGGCCATGCCGATCGCGCGCATGCAGTGGTGGATGCGCCCGGGCCCGAGCCGGCCCTGCGCGACCTCGAAGCCGCGGCCCTCGCCGGCGATGATGTTCTCCCTCGGCACGCGCACGTCGGTGAAGCGCATGTGCATGTGGCCGTGCGGCGCGTCGTCGGTGGCGAAGACCAGCATCGGGCGCAGCACCTCGACGCCCGGCGTGTCCATCGGCACGAGGATCTGCGAGTGCTGCGCGTGGCGCGGCGCCCCGGGGTTCGTCTTCGCCATCACGATCAGGATGCGGCAACGCGGGTCGCCGGCGCCGGAGATCCAGATCTTCTCGCCGTTCAGCACCCATTCGTCGCCGTCCGCCACCGCGCTCATGCTGATGTTGGTCGCGTCCGAGGACGCCACGTCGGGCTCCGTCATCACGTAGGCCGAGCGTATCTCGCCGGCGAGCAGCGGCTTCAGCCACCGCTCCTGCTGCGCCGGCGTGCCGTAGCGCGCCAGCACTTCCATGTTGCCGGTGTCCGGCGCGCTGCAGTTGAACACCTCGGGCGCGAGGTGCGACTTGCCGGTCTCCTCGGCGATGTGGGCGTACTCCACGGTCGTGAGCCCGTGGCCGCCCTCGTGCTCCGTGAGGAAGAAGTTCCACAGCCCGCGCTCGCGCGCCTTCGCCTTCAGCCCCTCGAGGATCGCGAGCTGGCGCGCCGTGAAGCTCCAGCGCCCGCCGCTGTCTGTTTCAGCGAGGAATTCCCGCTCGAGCGGCAGGATCTCCGTGTCGATGAAGCGCTTCACCTCGTCCAGTACGGGGCGCAGCCGGGCGCTGATGCCGATGTCCATGTGGTGGTTTCCCCCGTCTGCGGGCCGTGGCTCAGAAGCCCTGCAGCGCCGCGTAGCGATCGATGTGGAAATAGCTGTCGCCGAAGCTCTGCCGCAGCGCGGCGGCGCGCTTCATGAACAGCCCGATGTCGAACTCGTCGGTCATGCCGATGCCGCCGTGCATCTGCAGCGCCTCGTTCACGGCCAGCCGGGCGGCGTCGCCCGCCCGGGCCTTGGCGAGGCTGGCGCAGGGCGCGAGCGCGGTGCCCGGCTCGTCGATCGCGCGCAGGGCGTGCAACACCGCCGATCGCGCGACCTCGAGCTCGCAGAAGAGTTGCGCGGCGCGGTGCTGCAGCGCCTGGAACTCGCCGATCGCGCGGCCGAACTGCCTGCGCTGCTTCAGGTAGTCGACGGTGCGCGCGAAGGCCGCGTCCGCCACGCCGATGAGCTCCGCCGCGAGGCAGATGCGCCCGATGTCCAGCGCGCGCTCCAGCGCCGGCCACCCCGCGTGCAGCGCGCCGAGCAGCTCGCCGCGCGCGCCGTCGAGGCGCAGGATCGCGGCGTTGCGGCTGTCGACCATCACGGTGCGCTCGATCGCGACGCCGGCCGCGTTCGCCTCGACCAGGAACAGGCTGATGCCGGCCGTCTCGCCCGCGGCGCCGGCGGTGCGCGCGGCCACGAGCAGCACGTCGGCGACGTGGCCATCGAGCACGAAGATCTTGCCGCCGCTCAGCCTGAACGCCTCGCCGTCGCTCCGCGCGCCGAGCGCGATGCCGGCGGGATCGTGGCGCGCGCATTCGTCCACCGCGAGCGCGCACAGCAGCTCGCCCGCGGCGATCGCCGGCAGCAGGCGGCGCTGCTGCGCCGCGCTGCCGGCATCGCGGATCAGCGTGGCGCCGAGAATCGCCGTCGCGAACAGCGGCGAGGCCGCGAGCGTCCGGCCGCTCTGCTCGCACAGGATGCCGGCGCCGGTGTGCGCGAAGCCGAGCCCGCCGTACTCTTCCGGCACCAGCATGCCGGCCCACCCCATCGCGGCCATCTCGCGCCACAGCTCGCGCGAGAAGCCGTCCGGGTCGCGCGCATCGCGCAGGCGGCGCAGCGCCGCGGGCGGCGCGCGCTGCTCGAGAAAGCCGCGCGCGGCCTCGAGCAGCAGGCGTTCGTCGTCGGTGTGGACCAGTCTCATCGGCGTTGCCTCCAGCGTTCTCGCGCGGCCGCGGCGTCGCGGCGCCCTCAGCCCGGCAGGCCGAGGATGCGCCTGGCGATGATGTTCAGCTGGATCTCGGAGGTGCCGCCCTCGATCGAGTTGCCCTTGCTGCGCAGCCACGCGCGCGGCACGACGCCCTCGCCGGAACGCGCCCCCTCCCAGTCGAGCCCGTCGGCGCCGCAGACGGCCATCAGCAGCTCGTGCCGCTGCTTGTTCAGCTCGGTACCGTAGTACTTCAGCAGCGAGGACGCGGCGCCGGTGCCCACGCCCGCCTTCGCTTCGTCCGTGACGCGCTCGAGCGTGAGGCGGAAGGCCGCGGCGTCCATCGCGAGCCGCGCCAGGTCGTGGCGCAGCCCCGGCTCGGCGAGGCGACCGTCGCGCAGGCCGATGCGCTCGACGGCGATCTCGGCCGGCGTGGCCTCGCCAGGGCCGCCGACGCCGAACAGGCTGCTGATCATCTCGCGCTCGTGCGTCAGCAGGTACTTCGCGATGTCCCAGCCCTTGTTCGGCTCGCCGACCAGGTTCTCCTTCGGCACGCGCACGTCGTCGAAGAACGTCTCGCAGAACGGCGAGCTGCCGCTGATCAGGCGGATCGGCCGGGTGCTCACGCCGGGCGTCTCCATGTCGAAGAGCAGGAAGCTGACGCCCTGGTGCTTCGGCGCCTGGAAGTCGGTGCGCACGAGGCAGAAGATCCAGTCGGCCTGGTCGGCGTAGGAGGTCCAGATCTTCTGGCCGTTCACGAGGAAGTGGTCGCCCCGGTCCTCGGCGCGGGTCTGCAGGCCCGCGAGGTCGGAACCGGCGTTGGGCTCGCTGTAGCCCTGGCACCAGCGGATTTCGCCGCGGACGATCGGCGGCAGGAAGCGCTGCTTCTGTTCCTCGCTGCCGTATTTCAGCAGCGCCGGGCCCAGCATCGAGATGCCGAAGCTCTCGAGCGGGGCGCGCGCCCGGATGCGCGCGAGCTCCTCGCGCAGGATCCGGGCCTCGGCCTTGTCCAGGCCGCCCCCGCCGTAGGCTCGCGGCCACTCCGGCGCGGTCCAGCCGCGCGCGGCCATGCGCTCGAGCCAGAGCCGCTGGTCCTCGCTCGCGAACACCCACTTGCGCCCGCCCCAGCAGCTCGCGCCGTCCGAGGCCGCGCCGGCGCTCGCGGGACCGCGCATCGAGGCCGGGCAGTTCTGCTCCAGCCAGGCCCGGGCATCGCCGCGGAAGGCGTCGAGTCGGTCCACTGCGGAGGCCTCCTTGTTCGTCGGAGATGGCGCGGGAGGTCGCACGTTATCACCTTCGGCGCGGGTGGTACCATGACGCCCGGCGACACGAGAGTTATCCGATTCGATCCGGGAGTCACGGTGAGCAAGGACCTGCAGCAACTGCGCGACAACCTGCACGTGGAGCAGCTGGACACCAACCTGTTCCGCGGCGTCACGCCGCGCGGGCGCAACCCGCGCATCTACGGCGGGCAGGTGCTGGCGCAGGCGATGAACGCGGCGACGCGCAGCGTCGACCCCGGCCGGCGCGTGCATTCCCAGCACGCCTATTTCCTGCGCCCCGGCGACCCGGCGCGGCCGGTCATCTACGAGGTCGACCCGATCCGAGACGGGCGCCGCTTCAGCACGCGGCGCGTGGTGGCGCGCCAGGGCGGACGCGCGATCTTCAACACCGCGATCTCCTACCAGGCGCCCGAGCGCGGGCTCGAGCACCAGGACCCGATGCCGGAGGTGCCCGCGCCCGAGACCATCGAGAGCGGCTTCGCCTACCTGACGCGCATGGCCGAGCAGGATCCGGCGCGCTACCAGGCGCCCGAGAGCGACGCGATCGACTACCGTCCGCTGGCGTACCTGGACGAGCGCGAGCCGCCGCCGGGGCCGGCGCGCTTCGGCGTGTGGATGCGCGCCAACGGCACGCTGGGCGACGCGCCCGCGCTGCATGCCGAACTGCTCGCGTACATGTCGGACAGCTACCTGATGTCGACGGCGCTGCTGCCGCACGGCAGGGGGTACAGCGACCCGCAGCTCGAGACCGCGAGCCTCGACCACGGCCTGTGGTTCTACGGGGATTTCCGCGCCGACGAGTGGCTCTACTACCACCTCGTGAGCCCGCGCGCCGGGGGCGGCCGCGGCTTCAACGTCGGCAGCGTCTACACGCGCGACGGCCGGCTGGTCGCGACCGCGGTGCAGGAAGGGTTGATGCTCCTGCGCGGCGAGGCGCGCTGACGGCGCCGCGCGATGGCCGCGCTCGAGATACGCGCGGGCGCCGAGGCGCGCCGCACGCTGCTCGAGCAGGGCCTGCGGCCGGAGCTCTTCGACGTGCTGGTCGGCGCCTCGGGGGGGCCTAAGTGGCTGGTGATCAGCGCGCTCGACCGGCTGTTGTTTCCGTGGCTGGCGGGCGGCGCGCTGCGCTGCGTGGGCTCCTCGATCGGCGCGTGGCGCCACCTCTGCCTCGCGCAGCCCGATCCCGCGGCCGCGCTCGCGCGCCTCGAGGAGGCCTACATCGCGCAGAGCTATTCCGCGCGGCCCCGGCCGCGCGAGGTGAGCGACACCTGCGCGCGGATGCTCGCGTACGTGCTCGGCCCCGACGGGGCGCGGTGCGTGGCCGCGCACCCGCGGCTGCAGAGCCACATCGTGGTCGCGCGCGGCAAGGGTCCGTGGCGCAGCCGCCGGACCGCGGTCCTGGCCGCGGGCGCGGCGGCGACGGCGGCACTCAACCTGCTCGCGCGCCCCGCGATCGCGGCGATGCTGGAGCGCTGCTGCTTCCACAGCGGCCGGCGCGGGACGGCGCTGCGTTTCACCGGCATGGGCACCCGCTACGTGACGCTGCGCGAGGACAACGTGTTCGCCGCGGCGCTGGCAAGCGGCTCGATCCCGCTGGTCGCGGCCGGGGTCGAGGACCTGCTGCCGGGCGAGGTGTGCTGGGACGGCGGCATGACCGACTATCACTTCGAGCCCGGATTCGGCGACACGCCGCGGCTCACGCTGTACCCGCACTTCTACCCGCGCCTGACGTCCGGCTGGTTCGACAAGCCGCTGCCGTGGCGCCGCACGGCGGCCGAGTGCTGGCCGCAGCTGGTGCTGCTGTCGCCGTCGGCGAGCTTCGTCGCCTCGCTGCCCGGCGGGCGCATCCCCGACCGCCGGGACTTCCGCCGCCTGGAGACGCGAGAGCGCCAGCGCACCTGGCGGCGCGTGGCCGAGGCCGGGTTGCGCCTCGCGGAGGAATTCGACGGCTGGCGCAACGGGCGCGGCTTCGCGGCCGCGCTGGAACGCGGCGCGCGGCGCTGAAGCGACGCTGCCGGCACGCGCGCGATTGCGCTATCCTGCCGCCGGCACCCAGGCCGCGGAGATCAGGGACATGAACGGAGCCGAAGCGCTGCTGCGCACGCTGCTGGATGCCGGGGTGGAGGTCTGCTTCACGAATCCCGGCACCTCCGAGATGCACTTCGTCGCGGCGCTCGACCGCGTGCCGGGAATGCGC
>CAYXJM010000098.1:6738-8188 GCA_964465455.1 uncultured Klebsiella sp. | reverse complement strand
TTGTGGCCGCGCATGCGGTGATAGCGGATCAGCGCGTCCATGATGGTCTGCTGGAACGCGTGGCCCATGTGCAGGCTGCCCGTGACGTTGGGCGGGGGGATCACGATGCAGTAGGGGGTGCCGGAGCCGCTCGGGCGGAAATAGCCGCGTTGCTCCCACTGCGCGTACCAGCGGCCTTCGATCTCTTCCGGGCTGTAGGTCTTGTCCATGCTCTCGCTTCCGTCGCCGCGGCCACCTGGGTCGGCAGGTGTGCATGCCTGCGGCGCCGGGGCCGGCGCAAGTAAAAAGGGAAAAATTCTATAGCGGCGCGCAAGCGCGCAGCAAGGAAACCGCGCTCACGGCGCCGGGTCGGCGCCGCTCTGCCGGGCCACCAGCTCGCGCATCCGCTCCTCGAGGCGCTCGCGCAGCCGTGCCTCGAGCTGCGGCAGGAACTCGTCCATCAGGTCCTCGACGATGGCGTCGGCCTCGATCTCCAGCGCGGCGGCGGGCGTGATGCCCGGCGTCAGGGCGGCGGCCGGCGCGCCGACCGGCTGCCCGGAGGTCCGCGGCAGCTCGACCACGTCCTGCAGCACCGGGATGTCGGCATAGCGGGGCGCGTCGTCCGCGGACGGGCCCAGCGTCGCGCTCAGGGACTGCAGTTCGTCGATCAGTCCCCGGCGCGCATCGTCGTGTTCAGTCGTCTCGGTCACCGGTGCTCCGCAGGTGTTGCATGTCGTGGTGTTGCAGCTGATAGCCGCGGTCCTTGTAGAAGCTCCAGCGCCGGCGGCTCGCCGCGAGCGCGTCCGGGTCGTTCAGCACGATCTCGGCAACCCGCTCGAAGCGGCTGAACAGCGGCGGGACCTCGGCCGAGAGATTGATCATCACGTCGTGGTGGTCCGCGGCCGCCTCGCCGGAACCCACCTCGACCGGCGACGGTTCGCCGCCGGCGGCGCCGAGCAACCGGTGCGGCACGAAGCTGGTGTCGCGAAAGGACCACAGCAGCGCGTCGAAGGCCTCGGCCTCGCCCGCGTCGGAACCGTGCACGTAGACCTGGTGTCCTGCGCGCCAGGCCTTCTCGGCCAGCCGGCAGGCAAAGCTCAGCTTGCCGTGGGGCTCGCCCACGGGCAGCAGGTAGAAGTCGATGCGCGTCACGCCCGGCGCGGCGTCAGGGCGCCGCGTGGCGATGGCGCGCGCGATCGAGCAGGTAGCGCGTGAGCAGCGCGACCGGGCGTCCGGTCGCTCCCTTCGCCGCGCCCTGTTCCCAGGCCGAACCCGCGATGTCGAGGTGCGCCCAGCGCTGCTTCTTCGTGAAGCGCGACAGGAAGCAGGCCGCGGTCACGCTGCCCGCCTGCGGCCCGCCGACGTTGGCGACGTCGGCGAAGTTGCTCTTCAGCTGCTCCTGGTAGTCGTCCCACAGCGGCATCTGCCAGGCGCGGTCATGGGTGTGATTGCCGGCTGCGAGCAGTTCGGC
>CAYXJM010000098.1:0-6638 GCA_964465455.1 uncultured Klebsiella sp. | reverse complement strand
GCGGCATCTGCCAGGCGCGGTCATGGGTGTGATTGCCGGCTGCGAGCAGTTCGGCGGCGAGCTCGTCGCTGTTGCTGAACAGGCCGCTCGCGTGCTTGCCGAGCGCGACCACGCAGGCGCCGGTCAGGGTGGCGACGTCGATCAGCGAGGCCGGCTTGTAGCGTTCGGCGTAGGTCAGCGCGTCGCACAGTATCAGGCGCCCCTCGGCGTCGGTGTTCAGCACCTCGATGGTGATGCCGGCCATGCTGGTCACCACGTCTCCCGGCTTCGTCGCGGTGCCGCTCGGCAGGTTCTCGCAGGCGGCGACGATGCCGACCACGTTCAGGCGCGGCTTCAGTTCGGCGATGGCGCTCATCGTGCCGAGCACGCTGGCCGCGCCGCACATGTCGAACTTCATCTCGTCCATGCCGGCGCCCGGCTTGATGGAGATGCCGCCCGAATCGAAGGTGATGCCCTTGCCGACCAGCACGTGCGGACGCGCGCCCTTCGCGCCGCCGCGGTATTCCAGCACGATCAGCTTCGCCGGTTCCTTGCTGCCGGCGGTCACCGAGAGCAGGGCGCCCATCTTCAGCTCGGCCATCTTCTTCTCGTCGAACACCTTGCACTGCAGGCGCGGGTGCTGCGCGGCGAGCGCGCGTGCCCTGGCGGCCAGGTGCGACGGCGTGCAGATGTTCGCCGGGAGGTTGCCGAGCTCGCGCGCGAGGTTCGCGCCGGCGGCCATCGCGCGGCCCTCGCCGAGCGAGCGCAAGGTGGCTGCGGCGGGCCTGGCGGCACTGCCGAGCACGACCTTGCGCAGCCGCGGGCCCGGCTCGGGCTTCGACAGCGTGTGCGTGTAACGGTAGCCGGCGGTGCCCGCGAGCAGGCCGATCTGCTGCGCCTGCCAGTCGCGGTCGCGCTCCTTCGTGGCGACGTCGTCGAGCAGGAAGACCAGGTCGGCGGCGGCGGTTGCCTGCACCGCGCCGAGCGCGTGCGTGACCATCTTGCGGAAGGCGGCCGCGTCGGCGGAGTCGGGCTTGCCGCAGCCGGCCAGCAGCACCCGCTCCGCGGCGAGGCCCGTCGGGTGGTGCAGCAGCACGCTCTTGCCGGCGGCGCCGCCGAAGTGCTCGCCCTTCAGCAGCCGCCCGAGCTGCCCGCCGGTGGCCTGGTCGAGGCGCGTGGCCGCGGGCCCGAGCCTGCCGCCGTCGGCGACCGGCAGGACCAGGCAGCCGCAGCGCTCGGCGGCAGGGTCGGGGATGTGCCTGATGCTGATGTCCATGTCTGCTCCTCGATGCGGCGGGCGCCGGCGGCGCGAGCCGCGCGGCAGGGAAAGCCCCGGATTATATACGCGCGGCCCGGCGCGGCCCTCAGGGGCGCTTCGGCAGCAATACCACGCGCGTGCCGGAGAGGCGGTCGTGCCAGGTGCATTTCTCGCGGTCCAGCAGGGCCCACCAGTAGCCGGCCCCGAGGCACAGCGCCGAGAGCAGGGCGCCGGCCATGCGCACCAGCGCCTGGCGCCAGCTGATCGCGCCGCCGTCGGGCCGCTGCACGCGCAGCCGCCAGGCCTGCATGCCGAGGGTCTGTCCGGAGCGGGTCCAGAACCAGCCGAAGAACAGCACGAGGGCCGCCGCGATCGCGGCCTGCAGCAGCGGGCCCGACGCGGCAGCGTGGCCGCTGGCCCGGATGGCGGCCTCGCCGACGCTCTCGCGCCGCAGGAACACGGCGAACGCGGTCACCGTCCAGGCAACGGCGAACACCAGCAGGCTGTCGTAGAGCATCGCCGCGAGGCGGCGCAGCAGTCCGGGTGGCGGCAGGGCGCCGGGCGAGCCGGCGGGGGAGCTTGTCATGCTAGTATCGCGCGTGTTCGGAATCGTGTGGCTGCAGGTCCCGGCGGGAACCTGGCGAGGCGGCACACGTTACCAAAAGGTAAGGGCAGCGCAAACCGCCGTTCACCCGTCGGCCTGCACAATGCCCGGCAAAATCCAGCCGGGGGCGGTGCAGTGCAGACAGTGGCAGGGATGCGTCGCTTCCACGGAGCGGGATTGATGCGCATTCTGGTGATCGAAGACGACGCCAGCGTCCTGGATTACATCAGCCGGGGGCTGCGCGAGAGCGGGTTCACGGTGGACCAGGCCGCCGACGGCAAGGACGGGCTGTTCCGGGCGAGCGCCGAGAAGTACGACGCGCTGGTCGTGGACCGCATGCTGCCCGGCGTCGACGGGCTCACGATCATCCGCACGCTGCGCGGCGCCGACAACGACACGCCGGCGCTGATCCTCAGCGCGCTCGGCGAGGTCGACGACCGCGTGAAGGGCCTGAAGGCAGGCGGCGACGACTACCTCGTGAAGCCCTTCGCCTTCGCCGAGCTGCTGGCGCGCATCGAGGCGCTGCTCAGGCGCAAGGAGTCGTCGTCGGCGGTGACCCGCCTGCGCGTCGCGGATCTGGAGATGGACCTGCTGTCGCACAAGGTCACGCGCGCCGGCAAGTCGCTGAACCTGCAGCCGCGCGAGTTCCGCCTGCTCGAGTACCTGATGAAGCACGCCGGGCAGGTGGTGACGCGCACCATGCTGCTCGAGAACGTGTGGGACTACCATTTCGACCCGCAGACCAACGTGATCGACGTGCACATCAGCCGGCTGCGCCAGAAGCTGGACAAGGAGTTCGACAAGCCGCTGCTGAAGACGGTGCGCGGCGCGGGATACATGCTGGATGAACCTGAACAGGATTTTCCGGGCTAGCCTGTTCCGCTTCACGCTGCACTACGTGGTCGTGGTCAGCGTGGCGGTCTTCCTGGTGCTGGCGCTCGGCTACGCATGGCTCACCGTCAGCTACTTCCGCGACCTGAACGCGCTGATCGGCTCGGAGACGCGCGCGCTCGCGGCCCGATTCGAGCGTGACGGCAGCGCCGGCGTCTCGGCGGAAATCGCCGACCGCATCCAGGCCCCGAGTCTTCCGCGTCTCTTCTACCTGCTCGTCGACGAGCGCGGCAACAAGGTCGCCGGCAACCTCGCGCGCTGGCCGGAACGCTTCGCGCAGGGCGAGGAATGGATGGGCGTGGGGCGAACGCTCGCGGAGCTGAGCGGGGAGGAGCAGGCTTTCGATTTTGTCGGCGCCCGCCTGCGCCTTGCCGACGGCTCCGAGCTGCTGGTGGCGCGGCACTACAAGGACATCAGCGAGTTCCTGCGCATAACGCTCACCGTGCTCGTGCAGGCCATGCTCTCCACGATCGTGCTCGGGGCCATCGGGGCCGGGCTGCTCGTGCTCATCCTCGAACGTCGCGTCGGCGCGATCAACGACAGCATCGCGGGCATCCTGTCGGGCGATCTCAGCCAGCGCATCCCGGTGGCGCGCGGCAGCGACGAGGACGACTTCAAGCGCCTGATCGTCAACTTCAACCACATGCTCGACCGCATCGCGCAGCTGATGGAGAACCTGAAGCAACTCTCCGACAACATCGCGCACGACCTGCGCACGCCGCTCACGCGCCTGCGCAACCGGCTGGCCAGCATCGAGTTCGACCAGCACGGCGAGCGCGACGAGGCCGTGACGGAGTTGTTGCGGGAATCCGACGAGCTGCTCGCGACCTTCAACGCCCTGCTGCGCATCGCGCAGATCGAGGCCGGCAACCGGCGCTCGGGTTTCGCGCAGACCGACCTCGTGACCATCCTCGGCGACGTATGCGAGTTCTACGAGCCGCTCGCCGCGGAGAAGCAGCAGACGGTCCACGTGACGCTGCCGCCCAGCTGCCCCGGGATCTTCGACCGCGACCTGCTGTTCCAGGCATTCGCGAACCTGCTCGACAACGCGATCAAGTACGCGCCGGCCGGCGGCCACATCGAGGTGCGTCTCGATTGCGGCACGGGGGCCGCGAGCGTCGGCATCGCCGACAACGGCCCGGGGATACCGGCCGCGGAGCGCGACAAGGTGTTCCAGCGTTTCTACCGCGTCGAGGCCAGCCGCAGCGGCCATCCCGGCAACGGCCTCGGACTGAGCCTGGTGCAGGCGGTGATCAACCTGCACGGCGGCAGCGTGGAGCTCGACGACAACGCCCCGGGGCTGCGCGTCACGGCGCGTCTGCCGCGCGCGGGCCCGCGCGCCGAGGCCGCCTGATTTCAGTCCTGCGGCGCCAGTTCCAGCGTGCCGGTGTCGGGCGCCGGCGCGCGTCGCCCGGTGTCCGGCGCCCCGAGCGGCACTCCCGGCGGCGCGAGCGCGATGTGGCTGATGTCGGGCACCGCGACGGCCGCCCCGGCGCGTTGCGGGCCGAGCAGCGCACCGGGCTCCGCGAGCGAGATGGCGCTGGTGTCCGGCGGCGGGGGCGGGGGCCCGGCGTCGCGATCCGGCAGCAGGTCGGCGCCGGCGGGGGCGATGCTGAGGTGCGAGGTGTCGGGCGCGGGCGGCAGGGGAAGTTGCCCGGCCTCCGGCGCCGCGAAGGCGCTGGCGAGCCGTATGTGGCTGGTGTCCACGTCGACGGCGGCGACCGCACGGCGCTCGTGTGGGGCCAGCAGATCGCCGCCCGGCGGCGCGAGGCCGAGTCCCCCGGCGGGCGGGGCGTCCGCGGGTCCGGGCGCCAGCGGTCGCAGCAGGGCGCGCGCGCCGGCGCGCTCCATCGCGCTGCGGTATTTCGCGGCGGTCTCGGCGTCGACGTTGCGCTTCAGCGTGTGCGTGCCGCCGTCCATCAGCCGCGCCACCGTCTCCGGCGTGGCCTTGAACAGCCGCGACAGGTTCTCCGCCACCGCGGCCGGCGCGAAGCCGGCGAGCAGTTCGCCGCCGAACACGATGTCGAAACGCGCTTCGCCCATGATGATTCCGCTCCGTGTCCGCTGCCTTCACGCCGCCTTGGAAGTATATGCCACGAGGCGACATGGCCGGCTGCGCTTTGGCATAATGCGCGCCCTCCCCGACAGCCGGTGCCCGATGCCGTGACGCAGGACACGCGCCCGAACGATTGCGTACCCACGCAGTTCGCCGCCTCGCTCGCGCGCATGCTGTGCGAGCGCGGGCTGGATGCGGCGCAGGCCACGCAGGCCGCCGGCATCGACTTCGACGTGCTGCAGCCGGACGCGCCCGGCTACCGGAACGAGGTGACGGCGCTGGCCTACAGCCGGCTGTACCAGCGCGTGATGACCGCGCTGCAGGACGAGACCTTCGGGTTGCGCCGCGACGTCGCGATGAAGCCGGGCGCGTTCCGCATGATGTGCTATTGCGTGCTCGGCTGCGCGAACCTCGGGCGCGCGATCGCGCGCATCTGCGAGTTCCACGAGGTCTTCTACGACGGCCGGCTCGGGATGCGGCTCCTGCGCGAGGGCGAGTCGGCGCGCTTCGAGATCATCGTGGCGCCCGAGCCGAGGCCTGCGGCCGGCTTCCCGCTGTCGGCGGCGGCGGCCGCCTGCGGCCTGTCGATGTGGCATCGCTTCTTCGGCTGGCTGATCGGTCATCCGCTGCCGCTCGAGCGCGTCGAACTGAGCGGCTCGGCGCCCGCGCAGCTCGCGCGCTATCGCCAGCTGCTCGGCTGCGAGCCGCAGTTCGGGGCCGCGGTGCCGGCGTTCGTCTTTCCGGCCGGCTACCTCGCCTACCCGCTGGTGCACAACGAGGACTCGCTGCGCGACTTCCTGCGCACGGCGCCCTACCAGCTGCTGACGATGCCGGCGGACCCGGGCCGGCAGAACCTGGTCGACCAGGTGCGCGCGCTGATCGGACACGATTTCAGCCGCGGCTTTCCGAGCTTCGAGCGCATCACCGAGCTGCTGCACATGTCCGCGCCGACCCTGCGCCGGCGCCTCAAGCGCGAGGGCACGACGTTCCAGGAGCTGAAGGACAGCTGCCGCCGCGAGGCGGCGATCGACTACCTGAATCGCCCGGAACTCTCGATCACCGACGTCGCGATCCTGATGGGGTTCACGGATCCGAGCGCGTTCTACCGCTCCTTCAAGAAATGGACCGGCATGACGCCGGGCGAGCATCGCGCGCACGACTCGCGCTGAGCGCGGCGTGACCGCAATTGCTATCGCATCTTGACCCCATTTGCCATTGAGGCAGTGCGGCGCCGCGCTATTCTTGGCGCCCCGAAATCTGCGCGCCGCGGCGGTCCGCGGGACCCGTTCCCCGGAAGCGGCGCGCGCCACCACCGGCGGAGTTCCACATGGCTCACGACGCACTCATTTTCGACGCGATCCGCACGCCCCGCGGCAAGGGCAAGCCCGGCGGCAGCCTCTACGAGGTCAAGCCCATCGACCTGCTCGTCAACCTGATGGAGGCGCTGAAGAGCCGCAACGAGCTCGACACCTCGCGGGTCGAGGACCTGGTGATCGCCTGCGGCGAACCGGTGGGCGAACAGGGCCAGGACATCGCGCGCACTGCGGTGACCTATTCGAGCTGGGGCGACGCGACGGCGGGCGTGCAGATCCATCGCTTCTGCGCCGGCGGCCTGGACGCCGTGAACATGGCGGCCGCGAAGGTCGCCTCCGGATCCGAGGACCTCGTCGCGGCGGGCGGCGTCGAGTCGATGTCGCGCCTCGGCATCGGCGCCAGCGGCGGCGCGCAGGGCGACCCGTGGGTCGCGATGCGGACGCTGTTCGTCTCCCAGGGCGTCGGCGCCGACCTGGTGGCCACGCTGAACGGCTTCACGCGCGAGGACGTCGACCGCTACGCGCTGATGTCGCAGC
>CAYXJM010000097.1:0-8343 GCA_964465455.1 uncultured Klebsiella sp. | reverse complement strand
GCGCGCGGCGGCCAGCCCCGCCGCCACCGCCTTCGCGCCGGCGAGCGCGGCCGCCTGCACCACGAGGGCGCCGCGCGGGTTGGCGGCGTGCAGGCGCTCGATCGCGTTGCGCACCGCGCGCGCGTCGGTCTGCCGGCCCGCGATCCAGATGCGGTCGTTCGCCGTCACCGCCACCACGATGCGCGCGGCCTCCCGCGGTGCCGCGGTCAGCGCCCCGGGGCGCTCGACCTCGACGCCGGCGCCGCGGATGTAGGAGGCCGTCACGACGAAGAAGATCAGCATGATGAACACCACGTCGAGCATCGGCGTGAGGTCGATCCCGCCCGGGGCGGAGCGCTCGGTCGGGGTGAACACGCGGTTGCGGCGCATCGCTCGTCAGTGGTCCGTGGTCAGGCGGTCCTCGGCGAGCAGGATCTCCCGCTCCGCGACCCGCGTGACGTAGATGTTGGCGAAGACGCCGGAGATGGCGGCCACCATGCCGGCCATGGTCGGGATGGTCGCGCGCGAGACGCCCGCCGCCATCGCGCGCGTGTCGGCGGCACCGAGCCCCAGCACCTCGAACACCAGCACCATGCCGGTGACCGTGCCCAGCAGGCCGAGCAGCGGGCACAGCGAGACGCAGGCCTGGATCAGCGCGAGGTGGCGCCGCACGCGCAGCGTCAGGCGCGAGAGCAGCGCGCGGCGCACCTGGTGCGCGGCCCAGGAGCGGCGCTCCGGGCGCGCCTCCCAGGCCGCGAGCATGGCGCCCACGTCCGCCGGCAGCCCGAAACGGAAGTACCACACGCGCTCGAACACCAGCGTCCACATCACGAAGGTGAGGCCCGCCACCGCGCAGGTGACCGGGCCGCCGGCCGCGACGAAGTCGAGGATGCCCTGCTGGGCGGCGTGCAGGCGGAACATCAGTCCTTCCTCTGCGCGTACTCGGTGTGCTCCGCGATGATGCCGGTGGTTTCTTCCTCGAGGATCTGCGTGATCCGGCGTGCGCGGTTGCCGACCAGCGTGTGCAGCAGCACGATCGGGATCGCGACGCAGAGCCCCTGCACCGTGGTGACCAGCGCCTGCGAGATGCCGCCGGCCATGGCCTTCGGATCGCCGGCGCCGAAGATCGTGATCGCCTGGAACGTGACGATCATCCCGGTGACGGTGCCGAGCAGCCCGAGCAGCGGCGCGACCGTGGCGATGATCTTCAGCAGCGTCAGGCCGCTCTCGATCTGCGGCAACTCGCGGATCACCGCCTCGGAGAGCTTCAGCTCCAGCGTCTCGGTGTCGAGGCGCGGGTTGCGCTCGTGCACCGCCAGCACGCGCCCGAGCGGGTTGTCGGGGTTCGCGCGCGGGTTCGCGCGCTGCGCCGTGACGCGCGCCTCCATCCGCGCGAGCACCCACAGCCGGTAGAGGGCGAGCACCAGGCCGCACGCGCCGAGCGCCATCGTGATGTAGCCGATCAGCCCGCCCTGGCGGATGCGCTCGCCGAAGGACGGCGTCGCGATCAGCGCCGCCAGGTACGAGCCGCCCGACGGCCCGGTCGGGTCGATGCCGAAAGGATGCACGCCCCCGCCGGCCGCCGCGAGCGCGGCCGCGGCGTCGACGTAGTCGCCGCCCGGCTGGCGCGGCAGCTCGCCGAGCTGGCGCGTCTCGCCCTGGTAGTCGAGGTAGCGGCCCTCGGCCGAGACGATGCCGAACACGCCGACGCGCACCACGGGCAGCTCGGTCGCGGCGCCGTCGGGGCGCACGACCGTGGCCGTGAAGGCGCTCACCGTGCCCGATGCGACCATCTCGCGCTGCAGCTCGTACCACAGGTCCTCGAGGTCCTCGATGCGCGGCAGCTCGACGCCGCCGCTCGCGCGCCCGACCAGCGCATCGGCCTTCGCGACGCGCGCGTCGCCGAACTCGGCGCCCGTCAGCGAGGACGCGAAGGTGGCGCGCGCGTCGCCGGCGGCTGCGGTGACGTGACCGAGCAGGTCGCCGAGGCCGCCGAGGCGTTCGCGCAGCTGCGTCTGCTTCTGCTTCAGTTCGCGCGCGTTGGCCTCGAAGCGCTTCTCCAGCGCGGCCGACGTCTTCTGCGCGGCGTCGCGCAAGGCCCTGGCGCGGTCGAGCTCGGCCTGCTGCCCCGCCTTGTCGGCGAGGAAACGCGCCTCGCGCTCGCGCGCTTCCTCCGCGTCGACGGCCTGGCCCTGCTGCACGAATTGGAGCAGCTGCTGCAGCGACTGCGGCTGCGGTTCGCCGGCGGCGGCGCCGAGCGCGATGGCACCGAGCAGCGCGGCGAGTGTCCTCGCGACGACGTTCATCGCGTCGCCTCCGGCGCCGCCACCGGCAGCATCAGCAGCTCGACCGCGGCCTGCTTGTTCGCCATGCGCATGCCCTGGCGGATCGCGGCGCCGTAGTCGCCGCTGTCGAGCGGTTCCCAGCCGCCGGAGCCGGGGTTCCAGAAGCCGGCCTGCTCCTGGTCGTGCGTCTGGTACAGCAGCGCGATGCGCCCGACGCGCAGGATGTCGACCTCGCGCGGCTCGCCGTCGATCGTGATGGTGTCCTTGTAGGTGTCGATCTTGCGCCCGTACTCGAGCTCGATGCGGTAGGCCTCCATGACCTGGCGGTACTTCTCGGCCAGCGGGACGTCGGCACGGTCGAGGTCGTGGCGCAGCAAGGCGATGCGCTCGCGCCGCTCCTTCAGGTGAAAGGGCTTGTCCAGCGACACGAAGGACTCCAGGGCGTCGATCATGCGCACCAGCAGCGGCAGCAGCTGGCGCTGGAGCACCGTGACCTCGTCGACCGACGTCGCGGTCGCGCCGATGCGCTCCTCCTGTGCGGCGATCTGCTTCTCGAGCCGCGCGTTGTAGACCTGCAGGCCGTCGACCTGCTTCATCACGGTCTTGTATTCCTGCAGCAGGTCGCGGGTCTCGTCGGCGATGCGTTCGACCCTGGCCTGCGAGGCCTGCGCGGCCGCGGTGGCGGCCTCGCTCGCGCGGAAGACCTCCTCGAGCGGCTCGGCGCGCAGGGTCGTCGCGCCGAGCCACGCCGCCAGCGACACCGATGCGCCCAGCAGGACCCGTTGCGCCGTGTGTCTCTTCATGGATTACAGCCCGAACCGGTCCGGCGACGGGAGCCCGGCGGCGGGATGCACGCGCTCGAGCGTGACGAAGCTGAAGCGCAGCGCCGGATCGGCCGCGCCGGCGTGGCGCTCGCGCGCGGTCTCGCGCCAATCGGCGTGCGCGAACTCCGGGAACCGCACGTCGCCCTCGACCTCGTGCTCGATCAGCGTGAGCTCGATGCGCTCGGCGAAGGGCAGGCACTGGCGGTAGACGTCGGCGCCGCCGATCACCATGCACTCCCCGACGCCGTCGCGCGCGGCGACCTCGTGCGCGAGCAGCAGGGCGTCGGGCACGCTCGCGGCGAGCAGCACCCCCTCGGGCAGGCCGAGCCCCGGCTGGCGGCTGACCACGATGTTGGTGCGCCCCGGCAGCGCCCTGCCGATCGACTCGAAGGTGCGTCGTCCCATCACGACCGGCTTGCCCATGGTGAGCGCGCGGAAGCGCTTCAGGTCCTCGGGCAGGTGCCAGGGCAGCGCGTTGTCGCGGCCGATGACGCGGTTCAGGGCCATCGCGACCACCAGCGTGACCTTCATACCGCGACCGGCGCCGGGATGTGCGGGTGCGCGGTGTAGCCGCGCAGCTCGAAGTCCTCGAAGCGGAACGCGAACAGGTCCTTCACCGCGGGGTTCAGCGCCATGGTCGGCGGCGCGAGCGGCTGGCGCGTCAACTGCAGCCGCGCCTGCTCGAGGTGGTTGCTGTAGAGGTGCGCGTCGCCGAAGGTGTGCACGAAGTCGCCGGGCGCGAGATCGCAGACCTGCGCCACCATCAGCGTGAGCAGCGCGTAGGAGGCGATGTTGAACGGCACGCCGAGGAACACGTCGGCGCTGCGCTGGTAGAGCTGGCAGGACAGCCGCCCGTCCTGCACGTGGAACTGGAACAGCGCGTGGCAGGGCGCGAGCGCCATGCGGTCGACGTCGGCCACGTTCCAGGCGCTCACGATCAGGCGCCGCGAGTCGGGGTTGCTGCGGATCTGCTCCAGCACCTGCGCGATCTGGTCGATGTGGCGCCCGTCGGCCGCGGGCCAGCTGCGCCACTGGTAGCCGTAGACCGGGCCCAGCTCGCCGTCGGCGTCGGCCCACTCGTCCCAGATCGAGACGCCGTTCTCCTTGAGGTAGCGGATGTTGGTGTCGCCGCGCAGGAACCACAGCAGCTCGTGGATGATCGAGCGCAGGTGCAGCTTCTTCGTGGTGAGCAGCGGGAAGCCCTCGGCCAGGTCGAAGCGCATCTGGTAGCCGAAGACGCTGAGCGTGCCGGTGCCGGTGCGATCGCCCTTGGGGCGGCCGTTGTCGAGGATGTGCCGCAGCAACTGCTGGTACTGGTGCATGACCGGCCTCCGGTTCAGGCCGCGGGCGGCGCGGTGCGCGCGCCGCGCTGCGCCCACGCGAACATCGCGATGCCCGCCACGATCATCGGCAGGCACAGCAGCTGCCCGCGCGTCAGCCAGCCGAAGGCCACGAAGCCGATGCCCGCGTCGGGCTCGCGCGCGAACTCGACCGCGAAGCGGAACAGCCCGTAGCACAGCAGGAACAGCCCGGACACGGCGAAGCGCGGCCGCGGCCTCGCCGAGTACCACCACAGTATCAGGAACAGCGCGACGCCCTCGAGCGCGGCCTGGTAGAGCTGCGAGGGATGGCGGGCAAGCGCCTGCGGATCGCGCGGGAACACCATGGCCCACGGCAGGTCGGTGGGCCGGCCCCACAGCTCCTGGCCGATGAAGTTGCCGATGCGTCCGAAGCCGAGTCCCAGCGGCACGATCGGCGCGACGAAGTCGAAGACGTCGCCGAGGTGGCGGCCGTGTCGGCGCGCGAACCACCACATCACCGCGATCACGCCGAGCAGCCCGCCGTGGAAGGACATGCCGCCCTCCCAGATGCGCAGCAGCCACAGCGGATCGGCGGCGAGGTGATCGAATCCGTAGAACAGCACGTAGCCCAGCCGCCCGCCGAGCACCACGCCGATCGCGCCCCAGAAGATCAGGTCCTCGACCTGCTCCGGCGTGAGCGGCGCGCCGGGGCGCCGCGCGCGCAGCCGCCCCAGCCACCACGCGGCCGCGAAGGCCAGCAGGTACATCAGCCCGTACCAGTGGACTTTCAGCGGGCCGAGCTCGACGGCGACGGGATCGAAATTCGGGTGATGCAGCATCAACAGGCTCCGTGGGGCATCCGCGACGGCCGCACGATGCGCCGGCGGAGCGCAGCAGCGCGACGAATGCGGCCGTCGTGACGGCGGGCTATTATGCCCTGCCATCTCTCCTGCCGCGACCACGCCATGCCCTGCCGTCCCGCCAGCCCGCTGCACCCGCCGCCATGTGCCTGATCGCGCTCGCCTGGCGGCGCCACCCGGACTTCCCGCTGGTCATCGCGGCCAATCGCGACGAGTTCCACGCCCGTCCGGCGCAGGCGGCGGGTTTCTGGCCCGATCACCCCGGGCTCTGCGCGGGGCGCGATCTCGCGGCCGGCGGGACCTGGCTCGGGATCACGCGCGGCGGACGCTTCGCCGCCATCACCAACCGCCGCGGCCACCCGCTGCCGGCGCAAGCGCCCTCGCGCGGCTTCCTGACCCGCGACTTCCTGCTCGGCGGCGTCCCGCCGCGCGAGCACGTGGCGCGGCTGCGCCGGGACTGCGAGCGCTACGCCGGCTTCAACCTGCTGGCCGGCGAGATCGACGGCGACCTGTATTACCTCGGCAACCACGGCCCGCGCATGGAACGGCTGGATCCGGGCGTCTACGGCCTGTCGAACGACATGCTCGACACGCCGTGGCCGAAGCTGCTGGGCGCGCGCGAGGAAATGGCGGCGCTGATCTGCACGCACCCGGAACCCGAGGCGGTCTTCGCGCTGCTCGCCGACCGCACCGTGCCGCCGGACCACGCGCTGCCCGACACCGGCGTGGGGCTGGAGCAGGAACGGCGCCTCGGGCCGCGCTTCATCTGCCTGCCGGGCTACGGCACCCGCACCTCGACCTGCGTGCGCGTGCACCGCGACGGCTGGGCCGAGCTCACGGAGCGCAGCTTCGACGAGGCCGGCTGCGCCACGGGAACGGTGCAGCATCGCTTCGCGCTCGAGCCGGTCCCGGCGCAGCTCGGCTGAAAGCGCCTCAGTACACCAGGAAGCCCACGAGTCGGTCGTCGCCGATGCGGCGCCGGCGCGTGCGGAACACGCCGATACCCTCGCGCCCCGGCACCGAGCCGTCGTTGATGTTGCCCTCGATGGTGACGAGGCGCGGCCCCTCGATGCGCTCCACGATGCCGGTGTGCCCGAGGCCCTGGCCGTAGTCGTGCACGAAGATCGCGCCGGGACCCAGCAACCCCGGCTGCGCGAGCACCTGCGCCTTCGCCAGGCGCGTGACTCCCGCGCGGCCGGCCTTGCGCCAGTGATCGAGCACGCCGGCCGTGCGCGGCAGCGGATTCGACACCCCGAGCGCCCCGGCCGCGGCATCGAAGCACCAGTACACGAAGGCCGCGCACCACGCGCGCGCGGCGGCCGGGCCGGCGCCCGGGGCAATGCCGGCGCGCTCGAGGTAGGCGTCCACCTCCGGCCCGCGGTTGGAGCCGGGCGGGCGCTCCATCACGCCGATCTGCGCGGCCGCCACCGCCAGCGCGCGCACGGCCAGCGGCCCGGGAGGCGCGGCGACGGTGGCCGCGCCCGACGGCGGAAACAGCGCCTCCCAGGTGACCTGACCGACCCTGCCGTCGACCCGCAGCGGGGCGCCGCCGCAGTCGGCGTGCTGCGCCTGGAACAGGCGCACCGCGGCCTCCAGCCCGGCGTCGAACACGCCGGGCGTTACGCCCCCCGGGTAGCCGAGCGCGCGCAGCCGCCGCTGCAGCCGGCGCACCGCTGCCGCGTGCGGGCAGCCCTTGCGCAGGACGACACCGGGCCACGCGAGCGCACCGGCCTGCCGTTCGCCCGCTGCGACGCGCCTGATCCTGGCCATGACGGGAGCCTCCGCGGCACACAGACCGCCAGACTTTCGCGCAGCGCGGGGCGCGGCGCAACGCTGGCCGACGGCGCCGCGTTGCCGAATAATGCGCGCCGCCTGTTCCCGCCATCCCGGAGAGCCCCGATGCACCACGACCTGTTCGCCCCCCTCGCCTTGGCGCACGGCCGGCCGATGCGCAACCGCTTCGTGCTGGCGCCGCTCACCAACATGCAGAGCCACGAGGACGGCACGCTGGGCGAGGACGAATTCCGCTGGCTCACGCTGCGGGCCGAGGGCGGATTCGGGCTGACGATGAGCTGCGCCACCGCCGTCCAGCGCGCGGGCAGGGGCTTCCCGGGGCAGCTCGGGATCTGGTCGGACGCGCACCTGCCGGGGCTCGAACGGCTGGCGCGCGCCATCGGCGCCGCGGGCAGCCTCGCGGCGGTGCAGCTGCACCACGCCGGCCGGCGTTCGCCGCGCGAGCTCATCGGCGCGACGCCGCTCGCCCCGTGGGACGACGCCGAGACCGGCGCACGGGCGCTGTCGACCGGCGAGGTCGAACAGGCGGTCGAGGACTTCGTGCTCGCGGCGGTGCGCGCGGAGAAGGCCGGATTCGACGGCGTGGAACTGCACGGCGCGCACGGCTACCTGCTCGCCCAGTTCCTCGACGGCGAGAACAACACCCGCGGCGACCGCTACGGCGGCTCCTTCGAGAATCGCACGCGCGTGCTGTTCGAGATCATCGACGGCGTGCGCGCGCGCACCGGGCCGGATTTCCAGCTCGGCGTGCGGCTGTCACCCGAGCGCTTCGGCGTGACGCTGGCCGAGGCGCGCCTGCTCGCAGCGCGCGTGCTGGGCTGCGGCAAGGTCGACTACCTGGACATGTCGCTGTGGGATTGCTTCAAGCAACCCGAGGAAGCGGAATTCCACGGCCGGCCGCTGATCGACTGGTTCGCGGAGCTCCCGCGCGGCAGCACGCGGCTCGGCGTGGCCGGGAAGATCATGGACGCCGCCACCGCCCGGCGCTGCCTGGCGAGCGGCGCCGACTGCGTGCTGATCGGCCGCGGCGCGATCCTGCACCACGACTTCCCGCAACGGGTGCAGCGGGACACGCAGTTCGAATCGATCGCGCGCCCGGTGACGCAGGCTTACCTGCGCGAACAGGGCGTGGGGGCGGCGTTCATGGATTACCTGGCGGGATCGTGGCAGGGATTCGTGGAGCCGACGGCGTGAACGGAGCCGGCAGGCGGCGCCGCTCCGGCCGGGCGCGGCATCAGCGACGGCCCGGATCGATCAGCACCTTGCAGTGCGGCGAGGCCGCGCGCAGCGACTCGAAGAC
>CAYXJM010000096.1:0-8430 GCA_964465455.1 uncultured Klebsiella sp. | reverse complement strand
TGTAGGGCGCGCCTTCCTCGGCATAGGGGTTGGTGTCGATCGTGCGGTCCTTGACTTTGATCGTTTCCAGTGTGACCTCTTCTTCGTCTGCAGACTGCGCAAAGGCGCCGCTGCCGCCGGCCAGTGCAACGGCGAGGGTCAGGGCGCCGCGCGCCACCAGGGCGCCGCGCGGTGACAGGGGGCTGCGCAGGCTCTTCGGGGACTTGATGCGGTTCGAGGGGCACTTCACGGTTCTCTCCTTTGCGACGGCTCTATTCGGTGATCAGCGAGTAATCGATCGGCACGGCGACGCTCAGCGTCTCCCTGCCGACGAAATCGGGAATGGGCGGAAAGGGGGCGGCGCGCGCCAGCGTCGAGAGCGCGGCCTGGTCCAGCAGCGCGTGGCCGGAGCTCTGCTTGATCGAGCTCGCGAGCAGCCGCCCGTCGCGGCCGATGGTGAACTTGACCACGACGGTCCCTTGCTGCTTCTTCTTCTTGACGTCCGCCGGATAATCCTTGTTGGCATCTATCCAGGCGGTGATCTGCCCGAAGTAGCTGCGTACGTTGCGCGCGGGCTTGCCGGTGAAGCGCGTCCTGGCGGTCGAGGGCGTGGCCACCGGTGCAGCGCTGGCCGGAGCGCTTGCCGGTGCGGGCTCAACCGGCACGGGCTCGCTCACCGTAGTTGCGGCCGGCTCCGGCGCGACCGGCTTCGGGGAGGGTTCCGGTACGGGTTCCGGCGCCGGCTCCAGCTTCGGAGCGGGTTTCGGCTTTGGCGGTGGTTCGGGTGCAGGTGCAGGCTCGGCGGGCCGCGGCGCGGCCGGCTCCGGCACGGCGGGCTGCGCGACAGCGGCGACCTCGGCGGCCACTTCGAAATTGAGCTCGATGGCTTCGCTGCCCAGCACGATCGGCGCGACCGGCTTGGGGCTCGTGCTGATCCACACGAACGCGGTCGCGTGCAGGATGGCGGCAGCCGCCAGTGACAGCGGCCAGCGGAGCTTGCTCGGGTTCATCAAGTGGATTTCGGTCTGCCGCTCCGGGCGAGCCGCGACAGCAGGGCGCCGCGGTCGGGCACAAGGCCCTCCGGCGCGCGTTGAGGCGGCAATGCGGGTGCGAACAGGGAACATTGGAGAAACAGTAATACAAATGCAACTGATTCGCATTTCTATACTTTGCCGGCGACGATGTCAACGCGAAAACCGCGGATTTTCCCTGCAGATCGATGGGATATTCGTCCGGGGGCCGTCACCGGGAAGCTCCGCCGAGGCTTGGTTTTCATCCCGGACGCTGCTAGCCTGCGCCCCGCCGATGCAAATGATTCGTATTCATTGGGCGAAGGGCATCGTTGCCAACCGGCGTCTCGCAAGAACCGTCACTACGGAGGAAGCATGTTCAGGAAGCTTGCGGCGCTTGCCGCGTGTTGTTTTGCGGCCGAGTCCTTTGCCGCCGCCGAGTGCCCCGAAGCGCCGCGCGAAAAGTGGCTGCACGTGCTCGACATGCAGAAAAAAATCGTCAACGAGTACGGTTTCGCGATCAAGCGATTCCTGACCGACGGCAACTGCTACGAGATCTACGGCTGGGGCCTCAACGAGGACAAGAGCGAGTTCGTCGAGATCGAGGTGTACTTCAACCCGGTCACCGGCGAGATCGTGAAGAAGAAGATGCGCGACTGATGGCGGAGCACGGCAGGGGCGTGGTCATCTGGGACCGCGTGGTGCGCGGTTGCCACTGGAGCGTGGCGACGCTGTTCCTGCTCGACTACTGGTTGCTCGAGGGCGGCGAGAGCGCGCACGAATGGGTCGGCTACGCGCTCGCGGCGCTGGTCTTCGTGCGCATCGTCTGGGGTTTTGTCGGCAGCCGGCATGCGCGTTTCCGCGATTTCCTGCCCACGCCGGTCAGGCTGCGGCAATACCTCGGACGCTTCCCTCCCGACCACCGGGCCTGGCCCGGCCACAACCCGCTGGGCGCGCTGATGGTGCTGTTCCTGTGGTTCATGCTGCTGCTGACGGCCGCCAGCGGATGGATGCAGGAACTCGATGCATTCTGGGGCGAGGAGTGGCCGCAGTGCCTGCACGAGTACGCCGCCGATGCCGTGATGATCGCCGTGGTGGTGCACGTGGCAGCCGTGCTGCTGATGCAGCGGCTGACGGGCGTTTCCCTGGTCCGCACAATGATCAGCGGCCGGCGCGACAGCTAGGACTGTGCGCGGCCGCGGCGTTCGCCCTGTTCCGCTTCAAGCGCGGCGTGCTCGAGGTGAGCCGCTGAGACCCCTCCGGCGCGGAGTTCCCGCCCTGTACAATGCCGCGTCCTTCGTGATCATGGAAACGGAATGAATCTCTCGGTCGACGTCGGCTGGCTGCTGCTGGCGCTGCTGCTGGTCGCGCTGAACGGCTTCTTCGTGGCCGCGGAATTCGCGATCGTGAAGCTGCGACGCACGCGCATCGACGAGCTGCGGCGCCAGCACGGGGTGCGCGGGCGCCTGCTCGCGGCGGTGCACGGCAGCCTCGACGCCTACCTGTCGGCCTGCCAGCTCGGCATCACGCTGGCCTCGCTCGGGCTCGGCTGGGTGGGCGAGCCCGCATTCGCGCGCCTGCTCGAGGCGCCGCTCGCGGCGATCGGCATCGCGCCCGGCACGGAATCGGCGCACCTCGTCGCGTTTCTCGTCGCCTTCGTCACGATTTCCTACCTGCACATCGTGGTCGGCGAGCTCGCGCCGAAGTCGGCCGCGCTGCGCAAGCCCGAGAGTATCTCGCTGTGGACCGCCGCGCCGCTGTACCTGTTCTACTGGGCGATGTATCCGTTCATCTGGTTCCTGAACCTCAGCGCCAACCGCGTGCTGCGCTGGTTCGGGCTGGGCGCGCCCACGGGCCACGAGCACGAGGCACCGTACACCTTCGAGGAACTGCGCGTGATCCTGCACCTCTCGCACCCGGCCTCGCAGGAGGACCACGCGACGAGCGAGGTGAACCGCATGCTCGCGCACACGCTGGATCTGCCGGTGCTGCACGCGAGCGACGTGATGCGCACGCGTCGCGAGATGGTGTTCGTCCGCAACAGCGACGACGCGGCCGCGGTGCGGCGCACGCTGCAACTGCACCGTTTCAGCCGCTATCCGTGCGTCGATGCCGACAACGGCGAGGTGCTGGGGGTGCTGCTGCACAAGGACATCGTGTTCGAGCCGCCGGGGCCCGACTACGCGCAGCGCCTGCGCGCGCACGTGCGCCGCATCGAGCACGTGCGCGAGGACACGCCGATCAGCACGCTGCTGCGCTACTTCCGCCAGGGGGCGCCGCACCTCACGCTGGTCGAGGACGAGGACGGGCGCGTGGTCGGCTTCGTCACGCTCGAGGACGTGCTCGAGGCGATCTTCGGCGAGATCCGCGACGAGCACGAAACCGCGCGCACGCGGCAGATCCGCCGCGAGCCGCAGTGGCTCGCTGACGACAGCCTGATCGCGCGCGGCGACACGCCGCTGTTCATGCTCGAGCGTGAGCTGCGCTGCGCGATCGGGGAGAGCGAGAGCCTGAGCACGGTGGCGGGCCTGCTGATGGAGCGCCTGGGACGCATGCCGGTGGCGGACGACGAGATCCTGGTCGGCGACTACCGGGCCCGCGTGCTGCGCGTCAAGGGAACCGTGATCGAAGCGGTGCGCTTCACCCTCGACGGCGGCGAGGCCCCGGTCGAGGCGCCGCGCTGAAGGCCGCATCCGTTGCCGCGGCGCGCGCGGCGGCGACAGCTGTGTTCAGGCGGGGGCGCCGGCCTCTTCGGCGGCCGGCAGGCGGCTCGCGAGCACCTTGTCGATGGCCTTGCCGTCCATGTCGACGATCTCGAAGCGCCAGCTTTCCCAGTCCACGGTGTCGGCCACGCGCGGCAACCGCCCGAGCAGCAGCATGATCATGCCGCTCAGCGTGTGGTAGCGGCGGCGCTCCTCGTCGGGCACGCTGCGCAGGCCCAGCCGGTCCTTCAGTTCGGGGAGCGGAATGTAGCCGTCCAGCAGCCACGAGCCGTCGCTGCGCTGTACGGCCCACGAGGTCTCGACGTCGAGCGGATGCAGTTCGCCCGTGATCGCCTCGACCAGGTCGTGCAGCGTGACAATTCCCTGCACCGCCCCGTACTCGTCGATCACGCAGGCCAGGTGCGTGGCGTTGGCGCGGAACTTCTCCAGCAGGTCGAGGGCGGTGATCGTCTCGGGCACGTTCAACTGCGGTTCCAGCGGCAGGCTGGCCGGTTCCGCGGTCCGGGGCTGCATCCGGTGCAGCAGCCAGTTGCGGGCGCTGACCACGCCCAGCATGTGATCCAGGTCGCCGCGCACCAGCGGAAAGCGTGCGAAGCCCGATTCCCGGATGCGGCGAAGGTTGTCCTCGGGCGGCAGGTCGAGATCGAGGCACATGACGTCGGCGCGCGGCACCATCAACGAGCCGATGCGCCGCTCGTCGAGGCGGAACACGTTGCGCACCATCGCGTGCTCCTGCGCCTCGATCACTCCCGCGCTGGTGCCTTCGGCCAGCACCGCGTGGATCTCCTCCTCGGTAACCGTCGCCGGCGTGCCCTCGGGGATGCGCAGCACGCGCAGCAGCGTGTGCGTCGACAGCGAGAGCAGGTGCACGAACGGGCGGGTGGCGATGGCCAGCCAGTCGAGCGGCTGCGCCACCACCCGCGCGATCGCCTCGGGGTGGGATTGCGCGACGCGCTTCGGCACCAGTTCGCCGACGACGATCGTGACGTAGGTGATCAGGACCACCACCAGCGCCGTCGCCCCGTAGAGGCTGTACGGGGCGACGGCGCCAAGCGCCTCCAGCCGTTGCGCGAGCGGCACGGCCAGCGCGGCTTCGCCGACGATGCCGTTCAGCACGCCGATCGAGGTGATGCCGATCTGGATCGTCGACAGGAAGCGGGTGGGGTCGGTGCCCAGGCGCAGGGCGGCGCCGGCGGCACGGTCGCCCGCGTCGAACCGGGCCTGCAGCCGCGCCTTGCGCGCGGTGATCAGCGCGACTTCCGACAGCGCGAACAGGCCGTTCAGCAGTATCAGTGTGAGCAGTACGGCGATTTCCATGCCTTGTGCCGATACGGGCGGGGGGCTGATTGTAAGCGCAGGCGGGTCGCGCATCGTGACAATATGCTATATCTGCCGTGGCGCCCGAGCGGCGCGACGGAGGCATGTGCGATGACGGCGGACGGCCCGGCACCCGGGTGGCACGTGAGCCGGTGGTTCAATACGGTGGAGCCGCCGGAGCCTGGCGCGCTGCGCGGGCGCGTCGTGCTGCTGCATGCGTTCCAGATGCTCTGTCCCGGCTGCGTGGGCCACGCGGTGCCGCAGGCCGAGCAGGTTCACCGCCTCTATGCGGAGCACGGCGTTGCCGTGATCGGGCTCCACACGGTCTTCGAACACCACGCCGCCATGGGCGCGGTGGCGCTCGAGGCCTTCCTGCACGAATACCGCATCACGCACCCCGTGGGCATCGACGCGGCCGTCGACGGCGACCCGGTGCCGGCCACCATGCGCGCCTACGGCATGCAGGGCACGCCGACGCTGGTCCTGTTCGACCGCACCGGGCACATCCGGCTGCAGCACTTCGGCCGCGTCGACGACCTGCCCCTCGGCGTGCTGCTGGGGCGGCTGCTCGCGGAAGGCGCGCCGTAAAGCGTCGGTTTTTCTTTCGGAAAGCATCGTTAATATCTGCTTTTTTCAACGCGATCCTGCGCTTATGGTCAGGCTCCCTTCAGTCGCATGGAGCCTGGACATGGACAACCGCTCTTACCACAGCCGGTCCGCAGCGCCGCGCGGCGCCGTGGCCCTCGCTGCCACCATGGACGCCGCCGCGGCCGGGCATCGGCTCGAGACGGCGCGTGTACTCAAGAACACCTACGCCCTGCTGGCGATGACGCTGCTCTTCAGCGCGGCCGTGGCGGCGGCAGGCGTGGCGCTGCGCCTCCCGGCGCCGGGGCTGATCCTCACGCTGGTGGGCTACTTCGGCCTGCTGTTCGCGGTGAACAGGTTGCGCAACAGCATCTGGTCGCTGCCGGCGGTGTTCGCGCTCACCGGCTTCATGGGTTACACGCTGGGGCCGGTGCTCTCGCAAACGCTGGCCCTGCCTGGCGGGGCGCAGACCGTCACGCTCGCGCTCGGCGCCACCGGGGCCACCTTCCTCGCGCTGTCGGCGTACGCGCTCGGCACGCGGCGCGACTTCAGCTTCATGGGTGGCTTCCTGTTTGCGGGCTTGATCATCGCGGTGCTGCTCGCGGTGGCCGCCTACTTCCTCGCGATGCCGGGCCTCGCGCTCGCGGTGTCGGGCATGATCGCGCTGCTGTCGGCGGGCATGATCCTGTTCGAGACCAGCCGCATCGTGAACGGCGGCGAGACCAACTACGTGATGGCCACGGTCGGTCTCTACGTCTCGGTGTTCAACCTCTTCGTCAGCCTGCTGCAACTGATGGGGATCGGCGGCGGGGACGAGTGAGAGCGCATGGCCTCCGCGTCGTGAGAAACGCCCGGTGAAAGCACTGCTGTGGTCGGCTTTCGTGCTGCTTGGCAGCCTGTGGAGCGCCGTGGCTGCCCTCACGGTGCGGCTCGCGCGCTGGCTGCTCGAGACGGCCACGGGCGCGGGGGCTGCCGAGGCGCTCGGCAGCGCCGTGCAGGCGCCCCTGCCGGAAGCGCTCGCGCCGTGGATCGATCCGGTCTGGCTCGCCGTGCCGCGCGAGCTCGCGCTCGACGCCGTGCAGTGGGCGCAACAGTTCGCGCCCTCGCCCGAGGCGCTCATGGGCTGGGTCTCGCCGCTGGTCTGGACGGTCTGGGCGCTGGGCATACTGCCGCTGCTCGCAGCGACGCTGCTGGGGCACTGGCTGATCAGCCGTGCTGCCCGCGCCCCGGTGCCCGCCGAAGCCGGCCGATGAGCGCGCGGCTGGCGGCGCGCCTGCGCGACGCCGCTGCAAAAGGCTGCGGCGACCCGGCCCCGGCCATGGGACCGGGCTCCGATGGTCTCAACCTGGCACAGTTGCTGCGCCTGCACGGTGACAGTTCGAGCGCAGTGCTGCTGATGCTCTGCGCGGCGCTCACGGTGCTGCCGGTGACGGGCGCCGGCACCGTGCTCAGCTTCGCGATCTGGGCGCTCGCCTGGGCCTGGGCTTGCGGACAGCATTCAATCGAGCTGTCGTCACGGCTCGGTTGCGTCACGCTGCGCGCACCCTGGTCGCGGCGCTGCCTGCACGGGCTGGCCTGGGTCTACGAGCAGGCGGACAGGAGGCTGCGCCCGCGCTGGTCGCCGTGGTGCCACGCGCGCACGCGCACCTGGTGGGGGCTGTGGATCGCGCTGATGGGGGCGGTGATCTTCCTGCCGCTGCCCGCGGGCAACGTGCTGCCCAGCCTCAGCCTGATCCTGCTGAGCCTGGGCTGGATGTTCCGTGACGGACTGGCGCTGTTGCTGGCGACGGTGGTCGGCGCCTCCGCCGTCGCATATGCCGTGTCGCTGGGGGGGTTCGTCCTGCGCCTGGCAGAACAGGGGTGGGCGACGCTGCTGGCGTGAGGCGCTGCGCGTGAAGTGCGTGCGCGTCGTGGGCCTCGCGTATTCGGTTTTCCAGAACGTCACGTTCAGTATTTTAGACTTGGCCGATGTCGCCCGGCCGGGTAGTGTCGCACTGGCGTGGGGTGAATCTACCGCCTGGCCGTGCCGGCGGGCGCGACATCCCGCTTGAAGACTCAACCACCTCGGAGGCTCTCGATCATGCTCAGAAAAACATTACCGCTCGTCGCCGCCATCGCGATTGCCACTTCGTCGATCGTGTCGGTTCCCGCGCACGCGCAGCAGGAGACCATGTCCAGCCAGTACTGGTGGCCGAACATGCTGGACCTGCGGCCGCTGCGCCAGCACGCGGCCGAGTCCAACCCGATGGGCGACAACTTCAACTACGCAGAGGAGTTCAAGAAACTCGACCTCGAAGCGGTCAAGAAGGATCTGCGCGCGCTGATGACCACGTCGCAGCCCTGGTGGCCGGCCGACTACGGTCACTACGGACCGCTGTTCATCCGCATGGCGTGGCACAGCGCCGGCACCTATCGCATATCCGACGGTCGCGGCGGCGCCGGCGGCGGCCAGCAGCGCTTCGAGCCGCTGAACAGCTGGCCCGACAACGTCAGCCTCGACAAGGCGCGTCGCCTGCTGTGGCCGATCAAGCAGAAGTACGGCAGCAAGATCTCCTGGGCCGACCTGATGGTGCTGACCGGCAACGTCGCGCTGGAGTCCATGGGCTTCAAGACCTACGGCTTCGCCGGCGGGCGCGTCGATGACTGGGAACCGGACCTGGTGTACTGGGGCCCCGAGAACGAGTTCCTCGCCGACAAGCGCTACAGCGGCGACCGCCAGCTCGAGAAACCGCTCGCCGCGGTGCAGATGGGCCTGATCTACGTGAATCCCGAGGGGCCGATCGGCAACCCGGATCCGCTCGCCGCCGCGAAGGACA
>CAYXJM010000095.1:2462-8508 GCA_964465455.1 uncultured Klebsiella sp. | reverse complement strand
CATCGGCGGCGTGCTCGGGCGGCTGACCCCGCAGAGCGCGCTCTACCAGGGCCTGAAGCGCGGCCTCGCCGCCTATCGCGGGATCGCCGCGCGCGGCGGCTGGCCCGCGATACCCGAGGGCCCGACGCTGCGTCCCGGCGAAAGCTCGCCGCGGGTGGCGCTGCTGCGCCGGCGGCTGCTCGCGAGCGGCGACCTCGCGGCGGACACGGGCGCGGACCCGGAGCTCTACGACCCCGCGCTGGAGGCCGCGGTGCGGCACTTCCAGGCGCGCCACCTGCTCGCCGTCGACGCGGCGGTCGGCAAGCGCACGCTGGCGGCGGCCAATGCGGGCGTGGACGCGCGCATCGGCCAGATCCGCGTCAACCTCGAGCGCGCGCGCTGGCTGCTGCACGACCTGCCGCCCACCTACGTGCTGGTCGACATCGCGGGCTTCGAGGTGCGCTACGTGCGCGACGGCGAGGAGCTGCTGCGCAGCCGCGCCGCGGTCGGGCGCCCCTACCGCAAGACCCCGATGTTCCGCGCCGCCATCCGCTACCTCGAGTTCAATCCCACGTGGACCGTGCCGCCCACGATCCTCACCAACGACGTGCTGCCGGCGATCCGCAAGGACCTCGGCTACCTCGCGAAGCGGCACATGCGCGTGCTGACCGCCGACAAGCGCGAGGTCGATCCGGCGACGGTGGACTGGCGGCGCTACTCGGGGAGGAACCTGCCGTACCTGATCCGCCAGGATCCCGGCCCCGAGAACGCGCTCGGACAGGTGAAGTTCATGTTCCCGAACGCGCACGCCGTCTACCTGCACGACACGCCCGAGCGCAAGATCTTCCTGCGTCCGGAGCGGGCCTTCAGCTCGGGCTGCATCCGCATCGAGGACGCGCGCCGGCTGGCGACGCTGCTGCTCGGCGTCGAGGGCCGCAGCGAGTCCGAGGTCGAGGCGCTGTTCGCCGAGACCGCGACGCGGCGCGTGCCGCTCGCGCGGCCGGTGCCGATCCTGATCTACTACTGGACCGTCGCGATCGAGGACGATGGCGACGTGCTCTTCAAGCCCGACCTGTATGATCGCGATGCCGAGGTGCTCGCGGCGCTGGACAACCCCGACGGAGACTGACACAGATGGACGACAACGCACTGCTGATCGGCGCCGGAGAGACCCCCGTCCGGCTGCCGCTGTGCATCGCCAACCGGCACGGCCTCGTGGCCGGGGCCACCGGCACCGGCAAGACCATCACGGTGCAGGGCCTCGCCGAAGGGTTCTCGGCGGCCGGCGTGCCGGTGTTCGTGGCCGACGTCAAGGGCGACCTCGCGGGGCTGGCGCAAGCCGGCGAGCCCAGCGATCGCATCGCGAAGAGATGGCAGAAGATGGGGCTGCCGCAGCCACCCTTCGCCGCCGCGCCGGTCGCGCTGTGGGACGTCTACGGCGAGGCCGGCACGCCGCTCAGGCTCAGCATCTCGGAGCTCGGGCCGCAGATGCTCGCGCGCATGCTGGAGCTGAACGAGACCCAGGAATCGGTGCTGTCGCTGGTCTTCCGCTTCGCCGACGACGAAGGCCTGCTGCTGCTCGACATGGCGGACCTGAACACCACGCTCGCGCACCTGCTCGAGCACGCCGACGAGCTGGGCGCGGCCTATGCCGCGTTCTCGCGCCCGTCGGTCGCCGCGATCCAGCGCCGCATGATGCTGCTGGAGAACGCCGGCGGCGCCGGCTTCTTCGGCGAGCCCGCGGTGCGGCTGGAGGACCTGATGCGCACCGCGCGCGACGGCCGCGGCGTGGTCAACGTGCTCGATGCCCGCAAGCTCATCAACCAGCCGCGCCTCTACACCACGTTCCTGCTATGGCTCATGTCGGAACTGTTCGAGGAACTGCCCGAGATCGGCGACCCGGAGCGCCCGCGCATGGTGTTCTTCTTCGACGAGGCGCACCTGCTGTTCGACGGCGCGACGCGCTCGCTCGCCGAGCGCGTCGAGCAGGTCGTGCGCCTGATCCGCTCCAAGGGCGTCGGGATCTACTTCATCAGCCAGAGCCCGGGCGACATCCCCGACGACGTGCTGGCGCAGCTCGGCAACCGGGTGCAGCACGCGCTGCGCGCCTACACGCCGGCCGAGCAGAAGGCGGTGCGCACCGCGGCGGAGTCCTTCCGCGAGAACCCCGCCTTCGACACCCGCGAGGTGATCGGCGAGCTCGGCGTCGGCGAGGCGCTGGTCTCGGCGCTCGACGAGCACGGCGTGCCGATGATGGTGCAGCGCGCCCTCATCCGCCCGCCCAGCTCGCGCATGGGTCCGCTGACCGAGGCGGAGCGCCAGGCACTGCTGGCGGCCTGCCCGATGCACGCGCGCTACGGCAAGGCGCAGGACCCTGTCTCGGCGCACGAGATCCTCCAGCAGCGCGCGAAGGAGCGCAACGCGCAGGAAGAGCGCGCAGCCCGCGCGGCCGAGGCCGAGAAGGAAGCGCTCGAGCGCGAGCGCGAGGAGCGACGGCGCGAGCCCGCGCGGCGCTCGAACCGCCAGACTCCCACCGAAGCGCTGGTGAAGAGCGTGGTGCGCAGCGTCGGCACGGGCCTGGGGCGCAGCATCGTGCGCGGCATCCTGGGCTCGATCACGCGGCGACGCTAGGGCGCGCAGCGCGCCGCCGCGGGCGGCGTGCGCTATCATGATGGCATCCCCGCGCACCACGCCCCGGAGGTCGTCGCCGTGATCCGCCTGCTGATCGTGCTCGCCGTCGTGATATTCGCGGCGGTCTACATGAACTACAACAGCCCGCACGGCGGCCGCGACGCGGCCAGCCCCGAACAGCAGTACGAGCAGGCCGCCGGACAGGCCGATGCCCTCGGGGAGCAGATGCAGCAACAGGCGCGGAGCCAGCTCGACGCCATCGACGCCGGCACGCAGTAGACGCAACACAAGGTCCCCATGCAGAAACCCGTCACTGGCGGTCGCGCCGCGCCGCTGCTCGCCCTCCTTTTCGCCGCGCCCGTCCCCGCCGCCCCGCTCGAGACGGTGGTGGTCACGGGCAGCCGCGCGGCGCAGCCCGCCTCCGAGCTCGCGGCCTCCATCCGCGTCGTCGGCAGCGAGGAGCTCGAGCTGGTGCGCGCCGTGCACATCAGCGAGGCGCTCGCGCGCGTGCCCGGCGCCTGGATCAGCCGCGGCAACGGCCAGGAGCACCTGACGGCGATCCGCTCGCCGGTGTTCACGGGTCCCGGCAGCTGCGGCGCGTTCTACCTCGCCCAGGACGGTCTGCGCCTGCGCCCCGCGGGCGTGTGCAACGTCAACGAGCTCTCCGAGGTCGACAGCGAGCAGGCCGCGCGCATCGAGGTGCTGCGCGGTCCCGGCAACGCGGTGCACGGCGGCAACGCGCAGCACGGCGTGATCAACGTGATCAGCGCGCCGCCCCCGGACGCGCGCGACGCCGGCCTCACGCTGACCGGCGGCCCGAACGACTACGTGCGCGCGCTCGGCAGCTACGGCGACAGCAGCGGGCACGGCGGCTGGCGCCTCAGCCTGAACGCCACGCACGACGGCGGCTACAAGCACCACTCGGGCTACGACCTGCAGAAGCTCGACTACCGCCACGACGCCGAGTGGTCCGGCGTGCGGCTGCAGTCGCTGCTCAGCCTCGGCGAGCTGGACCAGCAG
Organism: uncultured Klebsiella sp.; assembly: GCA_964465455.1. Taxonomy (GTDB): domain Bacteria; phylum Pseudomonadota; class Gammaproteobacteria; order Pseudomonadales; family UBA5518; genus UBA5518. Next base: position 4,878 of record CAYXJM010000095.1, on the reverse strand, counting down.
ACCGCGGGCTTCGTGATCGGCGAGGACGCCTACAAGGACTCCGCCCGGCAGAAGGAAAACCCCAACCCCGAGGCCTTCCGCGACAACCGGACCGCACGCTGGTACGGGCGCTTCACGCTCGACGCCGGGCCCGGAGAGCTCAGCGTCACGCCGTTCTACCGCTACCAGGACATGCGCTTCCTGCAGCACTTCCTGCTCGGCGAGCCGCTCGAGGAGAACGGCTTCAAGAGCACCGGCTGGCAGAGCGAGTGGCGCGTCGCGCTCGACGACACGCTCGAGCTGATGACCGGTCTCGACGGCGAGTGGACCACGAGCTTCCTGCAGGAGACGCAGGGCGATCCGGTGCCCGGCAACACCGTGCTGCCCGCGGGCAAGCACTACGACTACGAGGTCGAGGGCCTGAACGGCGCCGTGTTCGCGCAGCTCGCGTGGACGCCGCTAGCGGCCACGCGCGTCGACGCCGGCCTGCGCCTCGAGCACCAGCGCTACGACTACGACAACCGCATGCTCGCCGGCGCCACGCGCGAGGACGGCACGCCGTGCGGGCGCGCCGGCGCGCCGGTGCCCTGCCGCTACTCGCGCCCGGCGGACCGCGAGGACGACTTCACGGAGCCGGCCTTCAACCTCGGCGTGGTGCAGGACATCGGCGGCGGGCAGGAACTGGTGCTGAACTATGCGCACGGCTTCCGTCCGCCGCAGACCGCCGAGCTCTACCGCCTGCAGGCCGGGCAGTCCGTCGCCGACATCGACTCCGAGCAGGTCGACAGCATCGAGGCCGGCTGGCGCGGCGCGCGCGAGACGCTGTCCTGGCAGCTGGCGGCCTACTACATGGAAAAGCGCAACGTGATCTTCCAGGACGCCGAGCGGCGCAACGTCGACGACGCGCGCAGCAATCACCGCGGCCTCGAGTACTCGCTCGACTGGCGCTTCGCCGAGGCGTGGGCGCTGGCGGCCGACGGCACCTATGCCTGGCACCGCTACGACGGCAACGCGCCGCTGCAGGGCCTGCCGCCGGGCGCCGGCATCGACGGCAACGACATGGACACCGCGCCGCGCGCGATGGCCTCGGTGCGCCTGCGCTGGACGCCGCGCGAGCGGATCACCGCCGAGCTCGAGTGGCAGCACATGGGCCGCTACTACCTCGAGCCCACGGAGTCCTTCGACTACGAGGGCCACGAGCTGCTGCACCTGCGCTTCAGCCAGCAGCTCACGCGGCACTTCTCGTGGGCCGCGCGCGTGACCAACCTCACCGACGAGCAGTATGCCGACCGCGCCGACTACGCCTTCGGCGACTACCGCTACTTCATCGGCGAGCCGCGGAGCCTCTTCGTCGACATCGGGTGGCAACTCTGATGGCGCGTCCCACGCGCGCCCTGATCGACCTCGCGGCGCTCGCCCACAACTGCGCGCTGGCGCGCTCGCTCGCCCCGGGCGCCAGCACGCTCGCGGTGGTGAAGTCGAACGCCTACGGCCACGGCGCCCCCGCGGTGGCGCGCGCGCTCGAGGGCCAGGTGCAGGCCTTCGGCGTCGCCTGCATCGAGGAAGCCCTGGAACTGCGCGAGGCCGGCGTGGGCGCGCCGGTGCTGCTGATGGAGGGCGTGTTCGAGCCGGTGGAGATCGACATCGCGGCGCGCGAGAACTTCTGGATCATGGTCGAGAACGCGCGCCAGCTCGAGTGGCTGGACGCGGCGCGGCCCGCCGCCCCGATCGGCGTGTGGCTCAAGGTCGACACCGGCATGGGCCGGCTCGGTTTCGCGCCCGCCGCCGCGCGCGCGGCCTACGCGAGCCTCGCGGCGAACCGCGCGGTCGCGCCGGGAATCGTCATCGCGACCCACCTGGCCTGCGCCGACGAGCTCGACAACGAGGCCACCGCGCGCCAGCTCGCGCGCCTGCGCATCGCCCTCGGCGACATCGAGGCGCCGCTCAGCATCGCGAACTCCCCGGCGCTGCTCGGCTGGCCCGCGGCGCGCGCGCAGTGGAACCGCCTCGGCTACATGCTCTACGGCTGCTCGCCGTTCCCGGCGCCGCACCCGCACGCAGACCGGCTGAGGCCGGTCATGACGCTGGTCTCGGAGATCGTCTCGCTGCACGAGCTCGCCGCGGGCGAGCCGGCCGGCTACGGCGCGGCCTGGTCGGCGAGCCGCCCCTCGCGCCTCGCGACGATCCCGGCGGGCTACACCGACGGCTATCCGCGCAGCGCCGCGAACGGCACGCCGGTGCTGGTGAACGGCCGCGTCGCGCCGCTCGCCGGACGCGTGTCGATGGACATGCTGATGGTGGACGTCACGGACCTGCCCGAGGCCCGCCCCGGCGACCCGGTGCAGCTGTGGGGCCCCGACATCGCGGTCGACACGGTGGCGGCGCGTTCCGGCACCATCGGCTACGAGCTGCTCGTGCGCATCCCGCCGCGCGTGCC
>CAYXJM010000095.1:0-2362 GCA_964465455.1 uncultured Klebsiella sp. | reverse complement strand
GGCTTATCGTTGCCCGCATGCCCGACAACGACAACAACATCGTCAGCACCGTCAGCGCCACCCGTCGCCAGCCGAAGCAGCGCCGCTCGCGGCTGCTGGTGGCCTCGATCCGCGAGGCCTGCCTGCGCATCCTGCGCGCGGGCCGCGCCGAGGAACTGACCGCGAAACGGATCGCGGAAGTGGCCGGCATCACGATCGGCTCCTTCTACCAGTACTACCCGAACAAGGAAGCCGTGCTGCTCGACGTGCTGCTCGAAAACGAGCCCGGCGAGGCCGAGCGCATCGCCGACGAGACCCGGCACCTCGGCGAGCTGCGTGCCCGCTCGCCGGCGCTGACGCTGCGCGCGCTCGTCGACGTCACCTGCGAACGGCACCTGCGCCTGCTGGCGCTGCACGGCGACATCTACCGCCGGCACCACCGCCACATCGACTTCGACCGCCTGGTCCGCGCCAGCGTGGCGCGCTACGTCGAGGTCGATTCCCTCGAGGACTGGATGCGCGAACTGGCGCAACTGCACTACCCGGCCCGCGAACCGGAGCGGCTGCAGATGACGGCCTTCCTGCTCGCACACACGCTGGTCGAGATGAGCGCGCGCGCCGTGGACGAACACCCGCAGTGGCTCGCCTCGGCGCGCTTTCGCGGCGAACTCGGCGCGCTGCTGCTCGGCTACCTGCAACGCGACGTAGACAACGACAACCCCGAACCGGAGGAACCCGCCCCATGACCCAGGTCATCAAGCTCGGCATCAAGCGCCCCGTCACCAAGCCCCTGCTGCCCGACCCCGCGCCGCGGGAAGTCAGGTACACGCTGATCTCGGCCGACGACCACCTGATGGAGCCGCCGCACACCTTCGAGGGCCGCCTGCCCGCGAAGCTGCAGGACCGTGCCCCGCGCGTCGTCGAGACCGAGGAAGGCCACCAGGTCTGGTCCATCGAGGGCCGCCCCTACTTCCAGGTCGGCTTCATGTGCGTCGCCGGGCGCGCCCGCGAGGACCAGCGCATGGAACCGGCGCGCTTCGAGGAGATCCGTCCCGGCTGCTTCGACGTGCACGCGCGCATCAAGGACATGGACATCGGCGGCATCTGGGGCTCGGTGAACTTCCCCTCGGGCGTCACCGGCTTCGGCGGCCACCTGTTCTCGCAGTTCCAGGACCAGGAACTGGGACTCGCCTGCGTGCGCGCCTGGAACGACTGGCTGTTCGAGGAGTGGTACTCCCCCTACCCCGAGCGCATCGTGCCGCTCGGCATCACCCACCTCACCGACCCGGTCAAGGGCGCCGAGGAGATCCGCCGCAACGCGAAGCGCGGCTTCAAGGCCGTGACCATGCCCGAGCAGCCGCACAACGTCGGCCTGCCCCCGGTGTTCGACACCGCGCACTGGGACCCGATCATCCGCGCCTGCGCCGAGACCGGCACGGTGCTGAACCTGCACGTGGGCTCGGCCGGCTTCGCGAAGATGCCGCCCGGCGCGCCGATGCTCGAGCTCGGCGCCACGCTGTTCGGCCCGATGGCGCTCACCAGCTGCGCCGAGTGGCTGTGGAGCGGCTTCCCGGCACGCTACCCGGAACTGAAGATAGCAATGGCCGAGGGCGGCATCGGCTGGGCCGCGATGCTGATGGACCGCCTCGACGACATCATGAGCCGCTCGGGCTACGGCCACGGCTGGCCCGACAAGCAGCACTCGCCCTCCGAGGTGCTCAGGCGCAACTTCTGGTTCTGCATGATCGAGGACGCCTCGACCGTGTGCACGCGCCACCGCATCGGGGTCGAGAACATCCTGTTCGAGTCCGACTACCCGCACGGCGACGGCACCTGGCCCGACACGCAGCAGGTGATCCACCGCGTGCTCGGCGACCTCCCGGTCGAGGAGATCCGCATGATCACGCACGAGAACGCCGCCAGGCTCTATCGCCACCCGCTGCCCACGCACATCGTGCCCTGAGGAGAAGACACATGTCCGCCAACCCGAAGGACCCCAGCATCAACTGGGAGAAGCTCGCGCCGCTGATCCCCAACCCCGGCCGCTACCCGATCCTGCAGGAGCTCACGCCGAAGCAGCAGGTGGCGCTGCTCTGCCGCGTGCTGTTCAAGGAGGGCTACAACGACCACATCGCCGGCCACGTGACCTACCGCCAGGACGACGGCACGATGCTGGTGAACCCCTGGGAGCTCGCGTGGGACGAGGTCTGCGCCTCGGACATCCTCACGATCGACGCCGACGGGAAGATCCTCGACGGGCGCTGGAACGTCACCCCCGCGATCAACGTGCACCGCGACATGCACGCGCTCCGGCACGATGTCCGCGTCGTGATCCACAACCACTCCGAGTGGGGCTCGGTGTGGGCCGCGTGCAAGCGCGTGC
>CAYXJM010000094.1:0-8514 GCA_964465455.1 uncultured Klebsiella sp. | reverse complement strand
CCCACTCCGGAAGACGTGCTGCTGCTGCGCGAGATCCGCGACAGCCTGAAGAAATGAGGCAACCCCCGAAGAGCCCGGTACCCGCCGGGCTCTTCATTTCCGGGTTGCGGCAATGTCAGAGCAGCTCGATGCCGAAGCCGCGCACCGCCCGCGCGAAGCCGGCGAAGCAGACCAGCGTGATCAGCACGCAGGCCGCCAGCGTCGGCCAGAAGCCGAGGCGCGGCAGCAGCGCCGGGAACGCCAGGAACATCGGCAGCGTGGGCACCACGTACCAGAAGGTGTACCAGGCGAGATTGGCGATCTTCTGCTCCGGCTGACGCTCGAGGTGCAGCCAGATCAGGGCGAGCACGGTGACCAGCGGCAGCGCGGCGATGAGCCCGCCGAGCCGGTCGCTGCGCTTCGCCGCCTCGGAGACGAGGACGACCACCGCGGCAGTCAGCGCGTACTTCGTCAGCAGCCAGGCCATCTCGCGTCCTCCGTTGGGGGGCATCGCGGAGCATCCTAAGGCGCCGCGGCGGCGCGGAACAGCGCACGGGCGCGACGGTTGCGATTATCCTCTACCATCGTTGTCCATCCTGCCTGCCGGAGCCGATCCATGACCGGGCGAAGCGTCGTGCGCGGCACGGCGGAATCCTGAACATGCGCGTTCTCGTGGTCGACGACTCGGAGCGACTTCGTGGCGCGATCTCCGCTGGGCTGGGCGCAGCAGGGCTCGCGGTGGACACCGCGGCGGACGGGCGCTCGGCCCTGCCGTGGATCGACGTCGTGAGCTACGACGTGATCGTGCTCGACATCATGATGCCGAACATGGACGGCCTGTCGCTGCTGCGCGAGGTACGGCGTCGCCGCCTGCCTGCCCGCGTGCTGGTGCTCTCGGCACGCGACGCGGTATCCGATCGCGTCGATGCGCTCGACACCGGCGCCGACGATTACCTCGTGAAACCCTTCGCCTTCGACGAACTGCGCGCCCGCGTGCTCGCGCTCGGCCGACGCGCGCAGCCGGCTCCGTCGACGCTGCTCGCGCTCGGCGGGCTGGAGCTCGACACGGCGCGGCGGGTCGCGCGCGGTCCGGCGGGCACGCTCACGCTCACGCCCAAGGAATACGCGCTGCTCGAAACGCTGGTGCGCCACCGCGGGCGGGTGCTCAGTCGCGGACAGCTGTTCGAGAGCATTTACGCCGGCGACAGCGCGTCCTCGGACAAGGTGATCGAGGTCCTGATGAGCAACCTGCGCGGCAAGCTCGCCCGCGCCGGACTGCCGGAGCTGATACAGACCCGGCGCGGATTCGGCTATGTCGCCGGCTGAAGCGCTGACCCTTCACCGACGCGTCGCGCTCGGCGTCGCCCTCGCGGCGGGCGTGGCGCTGGGCGCGCTGTTCCTGCTCATCGACACGCTGGTCGACCGCGAGCTGTACCGCCGCTTCGACGCCGGCCTGCAGGCCCGAGCCAATGCGATCGCGGCCTATCTCGGGGCGCGCGTCGAGGGCGCCGGCGAGATCACGCGCTGGATGCCCGAGTTCCGCGAGGAAGGTCACACCGACTTCTTCCAGGCCTGGGACGCGCAGGGGCGCGTGATCGCGCGTTCGGCCTCGAGCCAGTCCGCGGACTTGGCGCGGCCGGGCGCGATCCCCGGCGACGCCTTCGCGTACTACGACCTGCGTCTCCCCGACGGCCACCGCGGACGCGCGGTGGCGCGGGTGTTTGCGCTGCCGGCATCGGACACGCGCGGCAGCCTCACGCTGGTGGTGGCGGAGGAGCGCGAACAGATCGACGCGCTGGAGGACCGCGTTCACCTGATCTTCGTCGTCGGCGTGCTGCTGACGCTCGCGGCCACGCTGCTGCTCGCCGCAAGCGGCGTGCGTCTCGCGCTGGCACCGCTCCACCGCATCGCGGACCGCATCGCGCGCATCCGGCCCGGCGCGCCGCGCGCGCCGATCCTGGAGCCGGGCATGCCGGCGGAGTTGCGCCCGCTGGCCCAGAAGTTCGACCAGGTGCTCGATCAGCTCATGGAGACGCTCGATCGCGAGCGCCGCTTCGCGCAGGACCTGGCCCACGAGCTGCGCACGCCGGTGGCGGAACTGCGCGTGATTGCCGAGACGAGCCTGCAGGCCGGCGACCCGGACCGGTTGCGCGCGGCGCTGCGCGAGCTCGGTGTGCTGGGCGCCGAGATGGACCGCACCGTCGAAGCGCTGCTCACGCTCGCCCGCATCGACGCCGGCCTCGACGTGGCGGCCGCGGAGCCGCTCGAACTGGTGGCCCTGTTGCGCGACATCGTCGAACGCTCCGCCGAAACGGCAGGCGCGCGCGGCCTGCGCTTCGCATGGAGCGTGCCCGCCGAGTGCTGGGTGCAGGCCGACGCGGCCATGCTCGAGCGCCTGCTGGCGACGCTGTGCGCGAACGCGGTGTACCACGCGCCGGTCGACAGCGTGGTGCACGTGCGACTCGCCGCGACGCCGGCGCCGCGGCTCGAGCTCGCGAACCCCGCGCCGCAACTGGCCGTGCAGGACCTGTCGCGGCTCGGTTCGCGCTTCTTCCGTGCCGACGCAGCCCGCGACGGCAGCAGGCACGCGGGGCTGGGGCTCGCGCTGGCGCGCGCGCTCGCCCGCGCCCACGGCCTGACGCTGGAATTCTCCCTGTGCGGTGGCGAACTCCGCGTGCGCCTCGAGGGGTTCGCGCCGCTCGCCTGAGCCACCGGAGCTTAAGCAAATCGCAAGCTTTTCTTGCGATCATGGTCATTTCGTTTCCGGAGCACCCCGTCGATGCCCTCCCTGCCCCGTCCCCTCGTCTGCGCCGCGCTGCTCGCAAGCGTGGTCGCCGCCGCGGCCACGGCCGCCGCGGCGGAACTTCCCGTGACCCCCGCGCAGGCCGAGTCCATGGGGCTCGAATCCCGCGCCGTGACGGCGGCGCAGTGGATCCGCGTGACGAGGTTGCCAGCGCGGGTGGAGCTCGACCCGCGCGTGCGTCGCGTGATCACGGCGCGGTTTGCGGGCACCGTGAGCGCGGTGCTGGTGCGCGAGGGGGACGAGGTGAAAGCCGGCGCACCGCTGCTGGGCGTGCAGAGCCCGGCCTGGGCCGAGGCGGTGGCGCTCGCCCAGGCGAACTCGGCGCGGCTCACGCAAGCTGCCCAGGCCGAGGGTCGCGCGCGCGCGCTGCTCGACGCGGGCGTGATTGCGCGCCGCGAGCTCGAGGCGGCTCAGTCAGAACTCGCCGCACTGCGCGCCGCCGCAGCGAGCGACGCCGCGCGCAGCGCAGGTGCGCGCGTCGGACCCGACGGCACCGTGGAACTGCCGGCTCCGGCTGCCGGACGCGTACTGCGCCGTCCGCACGATCCGGGCGATGCCGTCGCCGAAGGCGATGTGCTTCTGGAGATCGCGTCGGGCGATGGACTGGTGGCCCTCGGCAGCGCGCCTGCGCGCCTTGCGGGCAGCATCGCGCCCGGCATGCGCGCCAGCACCGCGGCCGGCCTCACGGGCGAGGTGACGGCCGTGAGTGCCGCGCTGGATCCGCACACCCAGGCGCTCGCGGTGCGCTTCGCGCTGCCAGCCGGCGCCGCGCCCCCCGGGCAGATGATCGAGCTCGCGATCGCACGGCCGGCCCCGCCGGGCACGGTCGAGCTGCCCTCGGCCGCGGTCGTCGATGTCGCGGGAAAGCCGTCGGTTTTCGTCGCGCACGAGCGCGGCTTCGCGGTGCAGCCGGTGGAACTGCTGGCGCGCGACGGCGCCAGCGCATGGGTGAGCGGGCTGTCCGACGGCGAGCGGGTGGTCTCGCGCGGCGTGCTCGCGCTCAAGTCGCTGGCCGAAGGCGGCGACGCGGGAGGCGAGTGACATGCTGGCCCGCCTCATCGAGTTCGCCCTGGCGCAGCGACTGCTGGTCGCACTGCTCGCCGTCGCGACGCTGGTCGCGGGCGTGGTCGCCTGGCGCGAATTGCCGGTCGATGCCTTTCCCGACATCTCCCCGACCCAGGTCAAGCTGATCCTGAAGGCCCCCGGCATGACGCCGGCCGAGGTGGAGCAGCGCGTGATCGTGCCCCTGGAAATGGAGCTGCTGGGCATACCGCGCCAGGCAATGCTGCGCTCCTCGGCGAAGTATGCGATAGCCGACGTCACGCTCGATTTCGCCGCGGGTACCGACATCTACTGGGCGCGGCAGCAGGTCGCCGAGCGCTTCGCCGCGGTGCAGGACGTGCTGCCGGGCGGCGTGGCGGGCGGGCTCGCGCCGATCGCGACACCGCTGTCCGACCTCTACATGTTCACGGTCGAGGGCGCTGGCTACAGCCTGCAGGAGCGGCGCACGCTGCTCGACTGGGTGATCCGGCCCGCGCTGCGCACGGTGCCGGGCGTGGCCGACGTCAACGCCCTCGGCGGGCTGGTGCGCACCTTCGAGGTCGTACCCGACCGCATCGCGCTCAGCGAAGCCGGCCTCGGCGTGGCGGCGCTGCGCGCCGCGCTCGAGCGCAACAACGGCAACGACGGCGCGGGCCGCCTCGACGAGGGCGAGGAGGCGCTCGTGGTACGCGTGACCGGCGCGCTCGGCGGGCTCGAGGACATCGCCGCCACCGTGGTGGCGACGCGCGGCGAACGGGTGCTGCGGGTCGGCGACCTGGCCGAGGTGCGCGAGGGTGCGCTGACGCGCTATGGCGCCGTGACCCGCGACGGCCGCGAGGAGACCGTGCAGGGCCTGGTCGTCGGGCTGCGCGGCGCCGACGCCTCGCGGGTGGTTGCGGGCGTGAAGTCGCGGCTCGAGCAACTCGGCGCCAGCCTGCCGCCGGGGATCCGCATCGAGCCGTTCTACGACCGCAGCGACCTGATCCAGCGCGCAACCGGGACGGTCACGCACGCGCTGCTCGAGGCCACCGTACTGGTCGTGCTGCTGCTCGTGCTCTTCCTCGGCAACCTGCGCGCCGCGCTGGTGGTCGCGGTGATGCTGCCGCTCGCCGTGCTGCTCACGTTCGTGGTGATGCGGCTAACCGGGCTGTCGGCGAACCTGATGAGCCTCGGCGGCCTCGCGATTGCGCTCGGCATGCTGGTCGACGCCGCGGTGGTGGTGGTGGAGAACGCCGTCGAGCACCTCGCCGAGCCCGAGGGGCCGGGCTCGCCGCCACGGCTGCACCGGGTCTGGCGGGCGGCGGCCGAAGTGGCAGCCCCGGTGGTCTCGGGCGTGGCGATCATCGCCCTGGTCTTCACACCGCTGCTCACGCTGCAGGGCCTCGAAGGCAAGCTGTTCGCGCCCGTCGCACTCACGATCGTGTTCGCGCTGGCCGGCTCGCTGCTGCTCTCGTTCACGGTGATCCCGGTGCTGTCCTCGTGGCTGCTGCAGCCGGGGAAGCACGCCGAACCGTGGTTGATGCGGCGCGTGCGCGGACCCTATGCGCGGGCGCTCGGCTTCGTGCTGGCGCGGCCTCGGCAAGCCTCGACGATCGCGGGTGTCGCCTTCGCTCTCGCGATCGGCGCCTGGTTCGCGACCGGCAAGACCTTCATGCCCACGATGGACGAGGGCGCGGTGCTGGTGCAACTGGAGAAGCTGCCTTCGGCGAACATCGCCGCTTCGGCCGAGGTCGACCTCGCGGTGCAGCGCGCGATCCTCGCACGCGTGCCGGAGGTGCGCGAGATCGTCGCGCGCGTCGGCGCCGACGAGCTCGGCTTCGACCCGATGGGCCTGAACCAGACCGACTCCTTCCTCGTGCTGGCGCCGAAGTCGGCGTGGCGCAGGCCCGACAAGGAATGGCTTGCAGCGGAATTGCGCGCGGTGCTCGAGGACTTCCCGGGCACCGCCTACGCGTTCACGCAGCCGATCGAGATGCGCGTCTCGGAGATGCTGACCGGGGCGCGCGGCGATGTGGCCATCAAGGTGTTCGGCCCCGACCTCGACGTGCTGGAAACGCTGTCCGCGGAGATCGAGCGCGTGGTCGCGGGCATCGCCGGCGCCGAGGACGTCTATCGGCTCACCAACGAGGGGGTGCAGTACCTCGAAGTGAGCGTCGACCGGCTCGCCGCCGGGCGCTTCGGCCTCGACGTGAGCGGGGTGCAGGAGGAGTTGCGGGCGCAGGTCGAGGGCGAGGTTGCCGGTACGGTGATCGAGAACGGGCGGCGCATACCGCTGGTGATCCGTGGCGACGAGACGCTGCGCTCCGACCCCGCGCGCTTCGCCGACCTGCCGCTCGCGCGCCCGGACGGGGGCACCGTGCGCGTCGGCGACTTGGCCCGCGTCGCACGCGTCGGCGGACCGGTGAAAGTCGACCGCGAGAACGGCTCGCGCTATGCGCTGGTGCAGACCAACGTCGCGGGACGCGACCTCGTGGGCTTCGTCGAGGAGGCGCGCGCGGCCGTCGCGGCACAGGTCGCGCTGCCGCCCGGCTACACGCTGGGCTGGGGCGGGCAGTTCGAGAACCAGCAACGCGCCGCGGCGCGGCTCGCGCTCGTGGTGCCGGTGGCGCTGGGGCTCATCTTCCTCGTGCTGTTCACCAGTTTCGGCAGCGTGCGCCAGGCGCTGCTGGTGCTCGCGAACATCCCCTTCGCGCTGGTCGGCGGGGTGCTCGCGCTGTGGCTCTCGGGGGAATACATGTCGGTGCCGGCGTCGGTGGGTTTCATCGCGCTGCTCGGCATCGCGGTGCTGAACGGGACTGTCATGGTGAGTCACTTCAACGACCTGCTCGCGCGCGGGCGCGGTATCGCCGAGACCGTGGTCGAGGGAGCCGAGCGGCGGCTGCGCCCGGTGCTGATGACGGCCTCGATAACGGCGCTCGGCCTGGTGCCTCTGCTGCTGGCGAGCGGGCCTGGCTCCGAGATCCAGCGCCCGCTCGCGATCGTGGTGGTTGGCGGACTGCTCAGCGCCACGCCGTTCACGCTGCTGTTTCTGCCGCTGATTTTCCGCCGCTTCGGCCACGCCGCTCCCGGGAGGAACTGATGGAAACGCCACTCGTGCAACTCGCGCTCGCCTTTCCCGTGGCGGTGGAAGAACAGCTGCTCGCGGAACTGCGCGCGATCGACCCCGACCTTCCCGGCTTCACGTCGCTGCGCGGCCAGGGCCACGGCCACGGCTACGCGAAGGCCTCGGTGCGCGAGCAGGTGCGCGGGCGCATCGACCGCGGCGTGCTGCTGATGGCGCTGGCGCCCGCGCGCGCCGACGCCATCGTGACCGCGCTGCGCGCGCGGCTTCCCGTGTCGGAGATCGCGTGGTGGATCGTCCCGGTGCTGGCGTTCGGGAGGCTGGGCCAATGATCCGCGCGAGCTGGACGGCCGCGCTGGTGCTGTGCGCGGGACTGGGCGGTGCGCGCGCGCTCGCCGCGGAAAGCGATCTGCCGCAAGCGCTGCGCGCCGCGCTGCCATCGCGCGAGGCCGCGGTGGCGGCGATCGACGGCGACGCGGAGGTGTTGCGCGCGGCTTCAGAGCGCGCGGCGGCGGGAGCGCGCGCCGAGGGCTACCGGCACGGACCGCACGACTGGAGCGCCGGCGCCGGCTATGCCTCGCGCGACGTGGCCCGCGACGATCGCTACGACGAGTGGGAGCTCAGCGTGCAGCGGGGCGTGCGGCTGCCCGCCAAGGCCGAAACCGACCGGCGCCTGGCAGAGATGGAACTGCAGGCCGCGACCCACGCGTTCGCCGACGCGCGTCACGCCACGGCGATCGCGCTGCTCGAGGGATGGCTGGGGTGGCGCGCGGCGCTCGACCAGGACGGCCTCGCGCGGGAAGCAGCGGCGATGGCGGCCGAGGACCTCCGCGTGATCGAACTGCGCGTGCGCAACGGCGACGCCGCCGCCTCGGACCTCGATGCGGCCACGGCGGCGGAGGCCCAGGCGCGCAGCGCGGCGCGGCTGGCGACGCTCGCCGCCGAAGAGGCGCGGATCGCGCTGGCAACACGCTTCCCCGGGCTGGCCCTGCCCGCCGCGCCGGACACCCTGCCCGCCCCGGCCGCCCCGGCCGGCGCACTGGACGCCTGGGCGGCGCGGGTGGTCGAGCACAATCACGAGATCGAGCTCGCGCAGGCGCGGGCAGAGCTCGCCGCCCTGCGCGCGCGCCGCGCGCGGCTCGACCGGCACGGCGATCCGGTGGTCGGCGTGCGCGCCATGTCCGAGCGCGGCGGCGACGAGGAGGTCGTGGGGGTCTTCGTCAGTGTGCCGCTCGGTCAGGGCTCGCGCCGTTACGCCGCCGCGGAGCAGGCGGACCTCGCCAACGCCGCGGCGAGCACGGCGGCGCAGACACGCCGCACGGTCGAGAGCGGCGCGAGCCTGCTGGCGGCGCGCGTGCAGGGCAGTCTGGAGGCCTGGGAGATCGCCGCGGCGGCGACCCGCGCGGCGGCCAGCCACCGCGCGCGGCTGCAGCGCGGGCTGGCACTGGGCGGGGTGCGCGCGAGCGAGCTGCTCGACGCGCGCCGGCGCGTGCTGGAGGCCGAGCGTGCGGAACTGGCTGCGCGCGCCTCGGCACTGGGCGCGGTGGCGCGGCTGCTGCTCGATGCGCACGCCTACTGGATCGACGAGGCGCACGGCAACACCTCCTGAGTGGCCCGTTTGGGGCATGAA
>CAYXJM010000093.1:0-8634 GCA_964465455.1 uncultured Klebsiella sp. | reverse complement strand
GCCGGGAGGATGGACGCATGGTGGTACGGGTACTGCTCGGCCTGTTCGGCCTGATGTGGACGGGCTACGGCCTGTGGTGTTTCTCCGAGCCGGCGATCCTGCGCGAGTTCGCGGGCGTCGCGGCGCTGAACCCCACCGGCAGCGTGGACCTGCGGGCCACCTACGGCGGCCTGCAGGTCGCGGTGGGCCTGCTGCTGCTGGGCGGCGCGCTGCGTGCGGCGCTGACGCGGCCGGTGCTGATCGCCTACGGCACGATCTGCGCCGGCGTCGGCTCGGCGCGGCTGCTCGGGGCGCTGCTCGAGTCCGAGTGGTCCTCCTACACGGTGTCGGGAATCGGCCTCGAGCTGGGCACCGCGCTCGTGGTGCTGGTCCTGCTGGCCCGGGGGGCGCGCGATGTTCGAGTCAGCTGAGATCGGCCACGGCGTCAGCAAGGCGCAGTATCGCCGCGAGGAGCCGAAGCTTCGCGAGGCCCTGCTCGAGGCGCAGTACCAGCTGCTGAACAAGCCCGAATTCCCGGTGCTGATCCTGGTCGGCGGCCTCGACGCCGCCGGCAAGGGCGAGACCGTGAACCTGCTCAGCGAATGGATGGATCCGCGCCACATCCGGGCGGAGGCCTTCGGACTCGCCGGCGGCGCGGCCGAGGGTGGCCGCCCCGAGATGTGGCGCTTCTGGCAGGTGCTGCCGCCGCGCGGCAAGATCGGCGTCTTCTTCGGCTCCTGGTACACGGACCCGCTCGTGCGCCGTGCCGAGGGCCAGATGAAGCGCCACGTCTTCGAGCGCCGGCTGGAGAACATCCGCCACTTCGAGCGCATGCTGGTGGCGGAGGGCGCGCTGGTGCTGAAGCTCTGGTTCCACCTGTCGAAGGCCGCGCAGAAGCAGCGCCTGCGCGAGCTCGGCAAGGACCCGCTGACGGCGTGGCGCGTAACGCCCGACGAGTGGAAGCGCCACGACAAGTACGACCGCTACGTTAAGGTGGTGGCCGAGGCGCTGCGCGAGACCAGCACCGGCGAGGCGCCGTGGCAGGTGATCGACGGCTCGGACGAACGCTATCGCGCGCTGACCGCCGGTCGCGCCGTGCTCGCGGCGCTGAGGCGCCGGCTGGACGGTCCGGCGCCGGTGATCTCGCCCTCGGCGCCGCCACCGGTGCCCGCGCTCGACGGCCGCAGCCTGCTCAAGGCGCTCGACTACTCGCGCACCGTGCCGGCGAAGCGCTACGACGAGGAGCTCGAGCGCGCGCAGGGACGGCTGAACCTGCTCACCCGGCACAAGCGCATGCGCGAGCGTTCGCTGGTGCTGGCCTTCGAGGGCATGGACGCGGCGGGCAAGGGCAGCGCCATACGCCGCGTGACGCGCGCGCTCGATGCGCGCTACTACCGCGTCGTGCCGGTGGGCGCGCCGACCGACGAGGAGCGCGCGCAGCCCTACCTGTGGCGCTTCTGGCGCCACATGCCCGCGGACGGCAAGGCGGTGATCTTCGACCGCTCGTGGTACGGCCGCGTGCTGGTGGAGCGCGTCGAGGGCTTCTGTGCCGAGGCGGACTGGATGCGGGCCTATCACGAGATCAACGAGTTCGAGCAGGAACTGGTGGCCGGCGGCTCGATCGTGGCGAAGTTCTGGCTGTCGGTCACACTGGCCGAGCAGCTGAAGCGCTTCCGGGCGCGCGAGCAGACGCCCTACAAGCAGCACAAGATCACGCCGGAGGACTGGCGCAACCGCGAGAAGTGGCCGCTGTACGAGCAGGCGGTCTGCGACATGGTCGAGCGCACCTCGACGGACTACGCGCCGTGGTTCCTGGTGCCCGCGAACGACAAGCGCTACGCGCGGGTGGCGGTGCTGAACCACATCGCCAACGAGATCGAGAAACAGCTCACGTAGGGCCGGCTCCAGCCGGACGTTTGTCCGAATGAATTCGGACCTTGGCCCACGATCAGCGGGTCAGGAAATTCAGCAGCGCGGTCGCGAAGCGCCCGTAGGGCGGCACGAGGAACTTCATCGCGCTGAACGACGCCTGGTGGAAAACGGGGCGGAGCTTCGAGAAGGCCAGGAAACCCTCGTAGCCGTGGTAGTGACCCATGCCGCTGGCACCGACGCCGCCGAAGGGCAGGTCGTGCTGGGCGACGTGGAACAGCGCGTCGTTGACGCTGACGCCGCCCGACATCACGCGGTCGAGCAGCATCTGCACGCGGGCGGCATCGTTGCTGAAGGGGTACAGCGCCAGCGGGCGCGGTTGCGCATTCACGTGGCCGATCACCTGGTCGAGCGAGCGGTACGCGTGCACCGGCAGCACCGGACCGAAGATCTCGCGCGTGGCGAGCTCGCAGTCTTCCGGGAAGTTCAGGACCAGGTGCGGCGCGATCTTGCGGGTCGCGTCGTTCCAGCGCTCGCCCGGGATCAGCTGCACCAGCGTCGCGCCGCGCGCTTGCGCATCCGCCAGTGCGCCGGTGATGCGCCGGAAGGCGCTTTCATCGATCAGCGAGGTGAAATCGGGCGAGTCGAGGCGCGGGTAGCGCGCGGGAACGATCCGTCGCGCCAGGGCCACGAATTCGTCCACCTTCGCCTCCGGAACGAAGACGTGATCCACCGTGGTGCAGATCTGCCCGGCATTGAACAGCTTCACGAACAGGATGCGTTCGGCAGCCTTGGCGAGCGGGTAGTCGTCACAGACGACGGCGGGCGACTGGCCACCGAGCTCGAGGGTCACCGGGCAGAGATTCTGCGCCGCCGCGGCCATCACGCTGCGCCCCGTCTCGCTCGAGCCCGTGAACAGCAGGTGGTCGAACGGCAGCCGCGAGAACTCCACGCCCACGCCCCCGGTATCGCCGAAGATCGCGAGCTTCTCTTTCGGGAAGTACGCCGGCATCTTCTCCAGCATCAGCTGCGCGAGATGGCGCGAGTTCCCCGACATCTTCACCATCGCGCGGTTGCCGGCAGCGAAGATGCTGACCAGCGGCAGGATGCTCAGATTGAGCGGAAAGTTCCACGGCACGATCACGCCGACCACGCCGAGAGGCTGCGGGATCACGACGTTCTTCGCGCCCGGGAAGTTGCGCCAGTCGACGTGGCGCCGTTGCGGCTTCATCCAGCGCCCGAGGTGCCTGATGGCATGGTCGACGCCGTCGATCGCCGTGAAGATCTCCGCGAACAGCGTCTCGTGTCGTGAACGGTTGCCGTAATCGGCGCTGATGGCCGCGATGATCCCTTCCTTGTTGTCGCGCACGAAGCGTTGCAGGGCCCGCAGGTCGGCCTTGCGCTCGACGAGCGTGGGCGCCGGATGCGCGAGGAAGGCTGCGCGCTGCGCTGCGAGCGTGGATTCGAGCCCGGCCCGCACGGCGCTGTCGACACCGGAAAGCGGATGCGCTTCGACTCCCATGGCTTGGTCCCCGGCAGCAACGGTTTGCGGGCCCGAGTCTAGCACGAGCGGCGAGCGAGTCCGCCGGGGTGCACGCCGTCCGGCGCTTGCGTGCAGCCGTGCACGCACCGTTACAATGCGGCCACGCTGCCTGCCGGATCCCGCATGCGCCTTCTGCTCATTTTCTGCCTGCTTTCGTGGCACCTCGACGCGGCCGCCGCGACCGGGCGCGCCGAGGCCCTGTTCGCGGCGAACGCCGACGCCGTGGTGCAGGTGCGCGTGATCGACCGCGCCTCCGGCGACAAGTCGGGAATCGGCTCGGGCTTCCAGGTCGCGCCCGACGGGCTGCTCGCGACGAATTTCCACGTGGTCGCCGAGTTCGCGCACCAGCCGCAGCGCTTTCGCCTCGAATACCGCGACCGAGCCGGGCAGTCCGTGCCGCTCGAGCTGCTCGACGTGGACGTGGTGCACGACCTCGCGCTGCTGCGCGCCCCGGCGCCGCTCCCCGTCACGCTGGCGCCGGGCGAGGCCGAGCCGGCGCAGGGCCAGCGCCTGTATTCGCTCGGCAACCCGCTCGATCTCGCGATGAGCATCGTCGAGGGCAGCTACAACGGCGAGGTGTCCGGGGCGCGTTACCGCAAGCTGCTGTTCTCGGGTGCGCTGAATCCGGGCATGAGCGGTGGTCCGGCACTCGACGAGAGCGGCGCCGTGGTCGGGGTGAACGTCGCGCGCGGCGGCGAGCAGATCGGCTTCCTGGTGCCGGTGGAGTTCCTGCGGCAGCTGCTGGCACGGCGCGCCGACGCGCGCTGGCAGGCGCTCGGCATGGAGGAGCGCATCGCCGAGGCGCTGCTCGCGGACCAGGAGCAGTACTTCGCCGGCCTGCTCGACGCACCCTGGGAGACGCAGTCCTTCGGCGGCTTCCGCGTGCCGGGGCGCATCAGCGCCGCGCTGCGGTGCTGGGGCGGCTCGAGCGACCGCCCCGGGCTGCGCTACGAGCACGCGGTGCAGGAGTGCGGCTCGCAGGATGCCATCTACATCGACGAGACGCTGCAGACCGGCGAGCTGCGCTACGAGTTCCACCGCTTCGCGAGCCGGGAGCTGAACACCGCGCAGTTCTACGGCCTGCTCGCCGGCAACTACCGCCACGGCGAGCACTACAACGCGAGCGACCGGGAGCACGTCGGCAACTTCCGCTGCCGCGAGGATTTCGTGCGCGGCAGCGGGCTCGACTGGCGCGTGTCGTTCTGCGCGCGGCGCTACCAGCGCTACGCGGGGCTGTTCGACCTGAGCGTGGCGATGGCGAGCACCGACCTGCTGCAGCGCGGACTGGTGGTGCGCCTCGGCGTCGACGGCATCAGCGAGAGGCGCGCGCGCGAACTGCTCGGGCGCTTCATCGAGGTGATCGAATGGACGCCCTAGTACTGCGCGTCGCTCCCCGGCACGGGCGCGGCGCCGAGTTCCACCGCTTCGCGGGCGAGGCGGTCAGCGTGGGACGCGGTTTCGCCAACGACCTGATCGTCGCGGATCCCTGGTTCGGCGCGTCCCAGTTCCGCCTGCGCCGCGTCGAGGGTCGCATCCTGCTCGACGTGCTCGACGCCACCAACCCGCTGCTGCTGAACGGCCGGCGCTGCGGCGGCACCGGCATCGCGCTCGAGCCCGGCGCGGTGCTGGCGCTCGGGCAGACCGTGGTGCAGGTGATGCTGGAGAGCACGCCGGTGCCGCCGGCGCGCACCGACTCCTGGGCGTGGTGGGCACGGCTCGGGCGCTGGCGCGCGGTGCTGGCCGCGTTGCTGCTCGCGCTCACCGCGGCGGCGGCGCTGTACCTCGATTACCTCGACACCTTCGAGGCGCCCGACTGGGGCGAGCTCGCCTCGGGCAGCCTGCTGCTGGTGCTGGTGATCACCGGCTGGGCGGGGTTGTGGGCGGTGGCGGGACGCGTGCTGCGCAACCAGCCGCAGTTCTCCAGCCAGCTGTTCGTGAGCGCGCTGGTCACGCTGCTCACGATGGTGCTGACGCTCGCTGCCGGCTACGTCGCCTACGCGATCGGCTTCGACCGCGCGGTGCACGCGCTCGACTGGCTGCTGGGCGCGCTGCTGTCCTTCGCGCTGGTGTACGCGAACCTGCGTCTCGCGACGAGCCTGCGCCGGCCCGCGCTCGGGGCAGCCTCGCTGGTCGGCCTGCTGGTGTTCCTCGCCTACGGCTTCGAATGGCTCGGCGAGGAGGAGTTCTCGCCGCAGCCGCAGACCGAAACGCTGCTGCGGCCGCCGTTCGCGAAACTGCGCGCCGGCCTGCCGCCCGATGCTTACGCCGAGCGCCTCGACGAGCTCTTCGCCGCGGCGCGCGAGGGTTGAGGGCGCCGGCCCCTAGCGCGGCGCCGCGGCGCGGGCATTGGCGAGCAGATGGATCGCGAGGCTGCGTCGCTCGGCCTCCGAGAGCGGGAAGGCCGGCATCGGGGCGGTCGGCATCGTGAAGTAGTCGGCGAGCGCCTGCAGCGAGTAGCGCGCATCGACGCTCTGCAGCTTCTCGGCCACCGGCGTGCCCGGCGCGTGGCAGACGGCGCAGCCGTGCCGCTCCCACAGCCGCGCGGCCTCGGCGTACGCGGCGGCGATCGTGGCCGCGTCGATGCCGGCAAGCGGATCGGCGTCTGGCGGTGGCGCCGCGCCCGCGGCGACCAGCGCGGCCGGCGCGGCGCCGGTGCGTGGCACGATGCGGTAGATCGCGCCGGCGTAGTCGTCGCTGACGAATATCGTGCCGTCGGCGGCCTCGGCCACGTCGACGGGCCGTCCGATCACGTTGCCGTTGGCCTCGAAGCCGGTCAGGAAGTCGCTCTCCGTGATGTGCCCCGCCTCGTCCCAGGCGAGCTGCACGACCTTGTAGCCGTCGGGCGTCGAGCGGTTCCACGAGCCGTGCAGCGCGACCAGCGCACTGCGCCGGTACGCCGCGGGCAGCGCCGGGTTGCGCAGGAACGTGATGCCGAGCGGCGCGTTGTGCGCGCGGAAGCCGTGCGCGGGCGAGCGCGCGCTCGCC
This sequence comes from uncultured Klebsiella sp., assembly GCA_964465455.1. GTDB lineage: Bacteria > Pseudomonadota > Gammaproteobacteria > Pseudomonadales > UBA5518 > UBA5518. The sequence goes on along the minus strand of CAYXJM010000093.1, from coordinate 2,258 downwards.
AGCAGCGCCGCGTCGGCGCCGTGCACGTCCGGATCCGGCACGCCGTCGCCGTTGACGAAGGGCCAGCCGTAGAATCCGCCGGCCTCGATGCGATTCAGCTCGCAGGGCGGGAAGTCGTCGCCCAGCAGGTCGCGGCCGTTGTCGGTGGCGTAGAGCTCGCCGCTCCACGGCGCCCAGTCGAAGCCGACGCTGTTGCGCAGCCCGGTCGCGTACAGCGCGACTTCGCTGCCGTCGGGGCGCAGGCGCAGCATCGCGGCGCGCCACGGGTGCTCTTCCTCGCAGGCGTTGCAGCTCGAGCCGATCGTCACGTAGAGCCAACCGTCGGGGCCGAGCCGCACCGTGCGGCTCCAGTGGTTGCCGCCCGCCGGCAGGCCGGTGAGGATGCGTTCGTAGCTGCCGCTCACCGTGCCGGTTTCGGCGTCGAAGGCAATGCGCCCGACCGCGCCGCTCTCGCCGATGTAGAGCCAGCCGTCGCCCACGTCGAGGCCGTGCGGGCGGTCGAGATCCTTCAGCAGCACCTCGCGGCGGTCGGGCCGGCCGTTGCCGTCGGCGTCGCGCCCGAGCAGCAGCACCTGGCCGAGCCGCGGCTGGCTCACCAGCAGGTCGCCGCCCGCGGTGGGGCGCAGGAAGCGCGCCTTCGGCACGTCGCCCGCGTAGAGGCTCAGCGCGAAGCCCTCGCGCACGGCGAGTTGCTGTTGCACGGAAGTCGCGGTCGCCTGCGGGCCGCCGGCGCCGGTGACGGCGTTCAGCATCACGCGCCAGTCGCTGATCCCGAGCATTGCCGGCGCCAGGGCTGCCGCGAGCACCGCCAGCGCGGCGGCGCAGGCGCTCAGAATCAGCAGGGGGCGAAGCGTCATGCGGTCTCTCCGGCAGTGATCGGTGTGCGAGGCGCGGCGCCCGGGGGCGCGCGCCGCGGCTTTGCTATAGTAGTCGCCGCTTCACGATCGGGACACATCGCTGCATGGTAACCGCGGGCCGCACCGAGCTCTGGCTGCTCTTCGCACTGACGCTGCTCGCGCTGGCGCTGACGGGTTACAAGCCCTACGACCTCACGACGTGGTTCCTCGAGGTGTTCCCGGTGCTGTTCGCGATACCGCTGCTCGCGCTGACGCGCGATGCCTTCCCGCTCACGCGCCTGCTGTACTGGCTGATCTTCGTGCACGCGCTGATCCTGATGCTCGGCGGCCACTACACCTATGCGCGCGTGCCGCTCGGCTTCTGGCTGCAGGACTGGTTCGATCTCTCGCGCAACCACTACGACCGCATCGGTCACCTGGCGCAGGGTATCGTGCCCGCGATGATCGCGCGCGAGGTGCTGCTGCGGCGCTCGCCGCTCGTGCGCGGCAAGTGGCTGTTCTTCATCGTGCTCTCGGTGTGCATGTTCGTCAGCGTGTTCTACGAGTTCATCGAGTGGTGGGTCGCGCTGCTGGCCCAGGGCGCCTCGATCGAGTTCCTCGGCACCCAGGGCGACGTGTGGGACACGCAGTGGGACATGTTCCTCGCCTTCTGCGGCGCGATCCTCGGGCAGCTGCTGCTCGCGCGCGTGCACGACCGCCAGCTGGCCGGCGTGGCCTGACGGGATTTCCGCAGGTCCGGCTTCAGCCGGACATTTGTCCGAACGAATTCAGACCTGCGGGGTGGGCGCAGGACCGCAGTCAGCCGGACATTGTGCCCCGGCCGCAATCTTCAAAGCCGCTCCAGCGCGCTGGCCAGTGTCGCGACCGTGCGGTCGACGTTCTTCAACTTGTCGAGCCCGAACAGCCCGAGGCGGAAGCTGCGGAAGTCCGCCGGCTCGTCGCACTGCAGGGGCACGCCGGCGGCGATCTGCAGGCCGGTGGCGAGGAATTTCTTTCCGTTCTGGATCTCGGGGTCGGTCGTGTAGCAGACCACCACGCCCGGCGCGGCAAAATCCGCGGCGGCGACGCTGGCGAAACCGCGCGCGGCGAGCAGCGCGCGCGTCTCGTCGCCGAGGCGCTGCTGCGCCGCGCGCGCCGCGTCGAGGCCGAAGGCCAGGGTTTCGGCGATCGCCCCGCGCAGCACCCGCAGCCCGTCGGTGGGCATCGTCGCGTGGTAGGCGTGGCCGCCGTTCTCGTAGGTTTCCATGATGCCCAGCCAGCGCTTCAGGTCGCAGGCGAAGCTGCTGCTGGTGGTCGCGTCGATGCGCGCGCGCGCCTCGTCGCCGAGCATCACCAGTCCCGCGCAAGGCGTGGCGCTCCAGCCCTTCTGCGGCGCGCTGATCAGCACGTCGACGCCGGTGG
>CAYXJM010000092.1:0-8687 GCA_964465455.1 uncultured Klebsiella sp. | reverse complement strand
GGCATGTCGATGCCGTAGACGTTCGGCCAGCGCACCGGCGGCGCGGCCGAGGCGAAGTACACGCGCCGCGCACCCGCGTCGCGTGCCATCTGGATGATCTCGTTGCAGGTGGTGCCGCGCACGATCGAGTCGTCGACCAGCAGCACGTTCTTGTCGCGGAACTCGAGCTCGATGGGGTTGAGCTTCTGGCGCACCGACTTCTTGCGGATGGCCTGGCCCGGCATGATGAAGGTGCGGCCGATGTAGCGGTTCTTCATCAGGCCCTCGCGGAACTTCACGTCGAGCTCGTAGGCGATGACCTGCGCCGCGACGCGGCTGGTGTCGGGGATCGGGATCACCACGTCGATGTCGTGGTCGGGGCGCAGGCGCTTGATCTTGTCGGCGAGACGCTCGCCCTGGCGCAGCCGTGCCTTGTACACCGAGATCCCGTCCATGATCGAGTCGGGGCGCGCGAAGTAGACGTGCTCGAAGATGCACGGCGAGAGGCGCGGGTTGTCGGCGCACTGGCGCGTGTGCAGGTTGCCCGCGACGTCGATGTAGACCGCCTCGCCGGGCGCGACGTCGCGCACGATGCGAAAGCCCAGCACGTCGAGCGCCACGCTCTCGCTGGCGATCATGTACTCGGTGCCGCCCTCGGTCTCGCGCTCGCCGAAGACCAGCGGCCGGATCCCGTTGGGGTCGCGGAAGGCCACGATGCCGTGGGCGGCGATCATCGCGAGCACCGCGTAGCCGCCGCGCACGCGCCGGTGCACCCCGGCCACCGCGGTGAAGATGTCGTCGGCGTCGGGCACCAGCTTGCCGAGGATCTGCAGCTCGTGCGCGAACACGTTCAGCAGCACCTCGCTGTCGGAGTCGGTGTTGATGTGGCGCAGGTCCGCCTGGAACACCTGCGCGCGCAGCTCGACCGAGTTGGTCAGGTTGCCGTTGTGCGCGAGGCAGATGCCGTAGGGGCTGTTCACGTAGAAGGGCTGCGCGAGCGCCGAGCTGGCACTGCCCGCGGTGGGATAGCGCACGTGACCGATGCCGTAGCTGCCGGTCAGGCGCTCCATGTGCTCGCTGCGGAACACGTCGCGCACCAGGCCGTTGGCCTTGCGCTGCTTGAACACGCCGTTGTCGCAGGTCACGATGCCCGCCGCGTCCTGGCCGCGGTGCTGCAGCACCGTGAGCGCGTCGTAGAGCTGCTGGTTGACGAGGCCCCGGCCGACGATTCCCGCGATACCGCACATATTTCGTGCTCCTTCGTTCTCAGTTGCCCGCGCCGGCGAGCCAGGCGCTCAGCACGCCGGTGAATTGCCGGAACCAGCTCTCCAGCAGCAGCAGGTGCGGCAGCAGCGCCGAGGACTGCCACCAGCCGAAGCGGTCGAGGTCCAGCAGCGCGCGCAGCATCACCACCGCCGCGAGCAGGATGAACACCCCGCGGGCGAAGCCGAAGGCCATGCCGAGCAGCCGGTCGAGCAGCCCCAGTCCGGCGAATTCCACGAGGCTTCGCAGCAGCTTGCCGGCCAGCGCCACCGCGAGCAGCGTGAGCGCGAACAGCAGCGCGAAGGCGACGATGTAGCGGCCCGTGGCGTCGCTGACGAATCCGGAGAGCAGGTACGCGAGGCGGTCCGAGAAGACCATCGCGACCACGAAGCCGAGCACCCAGCCGGCGAGCGACAGCGCTTCGCGGATGAAGCCGCGCAGCAGGCTGATGAGCATCGACAGCCCGACGACCGTGATGATCACCCAATCAGCGGCGTTAAGCGCTTCCACGCGACTCCCGGTCCGGACAGAGAACGGCCATTCTAGCAAAGCCGGCCGCAACATCCTTCAGGGATAATACCGCGTGACGTAGCCGTCGACGGCCATCTTCTTCTTGACCTCCGCGGCCAGCGCCTGCGCCTCGGCGCGGTCGAGCTTCGGGTTCACGTACACCTTGTGCAGCGTGCCCGTGGCGGTGGGAACCGGCTGCAGGATGGCGTGGAAACCGGCCTGCTCGGCGCGGCGCTTGACGTCCTGCGCGGCCTCGAGCTGGCTGAACGCGCCGAGCTGCACCGCCCACTGCACCGGCAGACCGCTCGCGGGATCCTTCACCGCGCTGGCCACCGGCTTGCCGTCCTGCGGCGCGAGGGCGGCCGCCTCCTGCGCGCGCTCGGCCTCGGAGCGGGTCTCCTGCGCGGCGCGGCTCGCCGCCGAATCCGGCGCCGGCGGCAGCTGCGGCGGCACGGGTTCGTCGACGCTGAAGCGCTCGAGTGCGGGCTCCGACGGGATCTGGCTGCGCTGGCTGATCTCGCGCACCGGCGTGGTGTCGAACAGCACCGGCCAGGCGATCACCCCCAGCGCCACCAGCACGGCCGCGCCAACCAGTCTGTGCTTCATTGCTTCCGTCACGCCATCTCCCCGGGTTCCGCGCCCCGTGCTTCGAGCCATTCCAGCGCGGGCCCCACCGTGTGGAAGGAGCCGCACACCACCAAGCGGTCGTCCGCGCCGAGCATCCGCGTCGCCTCCTCCAGCGCCGCGCTCACGCTTTCGCAGCAACGCAGCGCCGCGCCGCTCGCGCCCAGCGTCGCCGCGGCCTCCGTCGCGCGCGCCGCGCGCGCCTCGGGCAGATCCGCGAACAGCCACGCGTCCGCCAGCGGACGCAGCGCGCCCAGCATCGCGCCGAGCTCCTTGTCGCGCATCGCGGCGAACAGCACCACGGTGCGCCCGCGCGGCGGCTCCGCCGCGAGCCGGGCCGCGAGTTGCGCGACGCCGGCCGGGTTGTGCGCCACGTCCAGCACGCACTCGCTCGCGCCGAGGCGCCGGCGCTGGTAGCGCCCCGGCAGCCCGATGGCGGGCAGTTCCCGCTGCAGCAGCGCGGCGTCGGGCTCGATGCCCGCGAGCGCGAGCGCCTGCACCGCGCAGCTCACGTTGTCCTCGAGCAGTTGCGGCGCCGGGAGCCCCTCGCACCGCAGCGTGCCGCCGGCGCGCGAGACGCCGCGCCAGTGCCACCCGCGCGCGTCGCGGCCGCAGTCGAACTCGCGGCCGATGCCGTACCACGGCGCCTCCAGCGTGCGCGCCGCCGCGCGCAGCGAGGCCGGCGGCGATCGGTCGCCGCAGACCGCGGGGCGCCCGGTGCGGAAGATCCCGGCCTTCTCGCGACCGATCGATTCGCGATCGGGACCCAGCCACTCGGTGTGGTCGATCTGGATGCTGGTCACCACCGCGACGTCGGCGTCGACGATGTTCGTGGCGTCGAGGCGCCCGCCGAGACCGACCTCGAGCAGCACCCAGTCGAGCGCCTCGCGGCGGAAAATCTCCAGCGCCGCGAGCGTGCCGAACTCGAAATAGGTGAGCGGGATCGCGCCGCGCGCCTCCTCGATCGCCGCGAACGCGGCGCAGAGCGCCGCATCCGACGCCTCCTGCCCGCGCACGCGCACGCGCTCGTTGTAGCGGCGCAGGTGCGGCGACGTGTAGGCGCCGACGCGCTCGCCCGCGGCGAGCAGCAGCGCCTCGATCACCGCGACGCAGGAGCCCTTGCCGTTGGTGCCGCCCACCGTGATCACGCGCGCCGCGGGCCGTGCGAGGCCCATGCGCGCGGCCACGGTCCCGACGCGGTCGAGCCCGAGCACGATCTCCGTCGCCGGGTGCCGCTGCTCGAGCTGCGCCAGCCAGCCGGCCAGCGACTGCGGCACGCTGCCCATGCGCCGGCGCGCGCCGCTCAGACCGCCGCGGGTTCCGGTCGCCCGGTCATCTTCGCGAGCAGCGACGCGATGCGCTCACGCAGCTGCTGGCGGTGCACGATCATGTCGATCGCGCCGTGCTCGAGCAGGAACTCGCTGCGCTGGAAGCCGCGCGGCAGCTTCTGGCGGATCGTCTGCTCGATGATGTTCGGCCCGGCGAAGCCGGCGCGGGCGTAGGGCTCGGCGATGTTGACGTCGCCGAGGATCGCGAGGCTCGCCGAGACGCCGCCGTAGATCGGGTCGGTCAGCACCGAGATGTAGGGCACCCCGGCTTCCTTGAGGCGCTCGAGGATCGCGCTGGTCTTGGCCATCTGCATCAGCGAGATCAGCGCCTCCTGCATGCGCGCGCCGCCGCTCGCCGAGAAGCACACCAGCGGCACCCGCTTCTCGAGCGAGGCGCGCGCGGTGCGCGTGAACTTCTCGCCGACCGCGGAGCCCATCGAGCCGCCGTGGAAGTTGAACTCGAAGGCGACCACGTGCACCGGCACGTCCTTCACCGTCCCCTCCATCGCGACCAGCGCGTCGCGCTCGCCGGTGGCCTTCTGCGCCTGCGCGAGACGGTCGCGGTAGCGTTTCAGGTCCTTGAACTTGAGGCGGTCCACCGGCTCGACGTCGGTGAAGATCTCGTTGCGCCCGGTCTCGTCTAGGAAGATGTCGAGGCGCCGGCGCGCGCCGATGCGCATGTGGTGGTCGCACTTGGGACAGACGTCGAGGCTGCGGTCGAGCTCGGGACGGTACAGCACGGCCTCGCACTTGATGCACTTGTGCCACAGGCCCTCGGGCACCGTGCTCTTGCGGTCCTGCTCACCGCGGCGCACGGCCGCCGGTACAATCTTGTCGAGCCAGCTCATCGTCTGTTTCCTTGCAGTGTCAGTCGCGGGCCGCGGCGTTCACCGCCGCCACGGCCCGCATGAATTCGCGCACCTTCGCGGCGTCCTTGATGCCCGGCGCCGACTCCACGCCGCTGCTCACGTCGACCGCGTAGGGCTTCACCTGGCGAACCGCCGCGGCCACGTTCGCGGCGTTCAGTCCACCGGCGAGGATGACCGGCTTCGCGAGGCCCGCCGGCACCAGCGTCCAGTCGAAGGCCCGGCCGGTGCCGCCCACCGCCACCGGGTCGTGCGTGTCGAGCAGCAGGCCGCGCGCGAGCGCATGATAGCCCAGCGCGCCCGCCACCGGCGCCGCGGCGCCGATTTTCACGGCCTTGATGTACGGCACCCCGAAGGAGGCGCAGAAAGCCGGCTCCTCGTCGCCGTGGAACTGCAGCAGATCGGGCCGCGTGGCGTCGATCACGCGCCGCACCTCGTCGGCCGTGGGGTCGACGAACAACGCGACGGTGCCGAGGAAGGGAGGCAGCACGGCCGCGATCGCGCGCGCCTGCCCCGGCGTGACCGCGCGGCGGCTCCCGGCCCAGTGCACGAAACCGATCGCGTCGGCGCCGGCATCGGCCGCGAGCAGCGCATCGGCCTCGCGCGTGATTCCGCAGATCTTGACCCGTACCCGCACCGTGCAGCGCACCCCGTGTGAAAGGCTGCGGATTCTAGCAGATGCACGCGGGCACCACGGGGCGCGATTCAGCCCGCGAACCAGGGCCCCGCGGGCGGCGCAGGCAGCGCCCAGCGCGCGTCGTAGCCGACATCGACCAGGTAGAGACCGGCCGCGGGCGCGGTCGCGGCCGCGAGCGTGCGGTCGCGCGAGGCCATCACCTCGCCGAGCCACTCCGGCGCTCGCTCGCCGGTGCCCACGGCCAGCAGCGAGCCGGCGATGTTGCGCACCATGTGCAGCAGGAAGGCGTTGGCCTCGACCTCGATGGTCAGCAGGTCGCCCGCGCGCTCGACCGCGATGCGGTCGAGGCGGCGCATCGGGGTCCGCGACTGGCAGCCGGCGCCGCGAAAGGCGCTGAAGTCGCGTTCCCCGAGCAGGCACTGCGCGGCCTCGTGCATGCGCGCGGCGTCGAGCGGGCGGCGCTCGAGGCAGGCCGAGCCCGCGGCGAGCGCCGTGCGCTGCGCGCGGTTCAGCACGAGGTAGCGGTAGCGGCGGTAGGTCGCCGAGAAACGGGCGTGGAAGTCCGGGCCGACCTCGCGCGCCCACTGCACCGCGACGTCGGCGGGCAGCAGCGAGTTCGCGCCCATCACCCAGGCGCGCAGAGGGCGCACGGCGTGGGTGTCGAAGTGGACCACCTGCGCGCTGGCGTGCACGCCGGCGTCCGTCCGCCCGGCGCAGACCGTGGCGACGGGATGATCGGCCACGCGCGACAGCGCCGCCTCGAGGGTCTCCTGCACCGTCGGCAGGGCCGGCGAGCGCTGGGCCTGCCAGCCCGCGTAGGCCCCGCCGTGGTACTCGATGCCCAGCGCGACGCGCCGCCGCTCCGTCGTGCCGGACATCCGCTGTCAGCTGAGGCGGATGCGTTCCAGCAGCGCGGCCGCCTGCTCGCGCTGCTCCGGCGAGCCTTCCTCCGTCACCTCGCCCAGGATGTCGCGCGCACCGTCGAGGTCACCCATGTCGAGGTAGGCGCGGGCCAGTTCAAGCTTGGTCTCGGTTTCGTCGGTGCCCTGCAGAAACGCGAGGTCGGCGTCCTCGGCCTCGGCGGGCGCGGCCGGCTCGCCCAGTTCGAGCTCGCCAAGCGGCAGGTCGAACCCGGCCTCCGCGCCGGCCGGCGTCTCGTCCCCGGACAGGTCGAACGTGTCGGGCACGTCGCGGTCGAGGTCGAGCTCGAAGCCCGCGAAGTCCCCGTTGTCCGCCGCGAGGTCCGCGGGCGCGAGATCCAGCTCGGCCGCGGCACGCGCTATCGCGTCCCCGGTCTTCGCCAGCATCGCGTCGTGGTGCGAACGCTCCGGCTCCGCGGCCGCCTGGGCCAGGAAGTCGAGATCGGCGTCGTCGATCTCGCCGAGCTCCAGTTCCTCTTCCGGCGCCGGCACGCTCCCGGCCTGCTTCAACTCGGCTTCCAGGTCGAGCGAGAGCTCGTGCTCGCGATCGAGCCGCGGCTCCACGCCGACCGCCGCCAGCGCGGCGGCGCCCGTGGTGAGCACCGCCAGCCACTGCGGGTTCTTGCCGTGCTCGAGGTGCTCGCGCGCCGCCTGCTGCGCCGCCGCGTCGCCGGCGAGCGCGGCGTAATGTTGCATGAACTCCTGCTGCTCGCCGCGCTCGTCGTGGATCTCCATCAGCTTGAGGCGAACGTCGGTCTGCGCCGGATCGCCGTGCAGCGCGTCCCTGAGGATCTCGATCGCGCGTTCGTGCCGGCCGTAGGCCAGGTAGATCTCGGCCTCCCCGACCGGGTCGGCAAACTCGGGGCCCGCCAGCTCGGTGGCGGGCGCCGGCGTGAGATCGCTCGCGCGCGGCGTTTCCTTGCGCGGTTCGGCGACGCCGGGCGCCGGCGCGGGCGCGGGCCGCAGCGGACGCTCGGGCGCCGGCACGAATTCCTCCACCGTGCGGCGGCGCTTGAACAGGAACGCCAGCATCGCGAGCAGCAGCGCGGCAAGGACCGCCACCTGCGCCACGGTGCTCGCGAGCAGCCGCTCGAGCAGGCCCGGCTCGGGCGCCGCGGGCGTCTTCGCTGCCTCCGCGGGCTTCGCCGCCGCGGTCGGGGCCTGCTCTTCACCGGCGGCCTGCTGCGCTTCGCTCAGCGTGTCGCTCTTCAGCTCCGCCAGCTTCTCGTAATCCTTGACCTGCGCCTCCAGCGCCGCGACCCGCGCCTTCAGCTCGGCGTTGGCGCGCTCGGCCGCGGACAGGTTCTCCTGCACGGCGGTGAGGTCGGTGCCGGCTCCGGCCGTACCGCCGGCCTCGCCCACCCCGCCGGCGGCCTGCGCCCCGGGCTGCTCGGCGGTGTCGCCCGCGAGCACCAGTTGCCCGTCGCCCTCGGCCGCGGCTGCGCCGGGCTCCGCGGCCGGCGCGGCACCGGGCGCGACCGGCGCCGCGGCGGGAGCCGCCTCTTCGCCGCCACCCGGCGTGGTCTGCGCGGCCACGGCGCTCCGCGCCGCGATCTGCGACAGCGCCACGAGGTCGCTGCCCTCCGGCATGCGCAGCACCGCGCCCGCGCGCAGCCGGTTCACGTCACCGCCGATGAAAGCGTCCGGGTTGGCGCTGTGGATCGCGGCCAACATCCGCTGCGTCGAGACGCCCGCCGGCTTCGCGCGGTTGGCGATGTTCCACAGCGTCTGGCCTGCGCCGACGGTGTATTCGCCGCTGCCGATCGCGAGGCCGCCGTCGCCGCCGGTCGTCGCCGCGGCGCTGCCACCGGCCCCGCTCCAGGCCTGGGCGCGCGGCGCGCGCACCGGCTCGGCGGCCGCGGCGGTGTAGGTGGGCAGGTCGAGCAGCACGGTGTATTCGCGCAGCACCCGGCCGGTGGGCCAGCGCACCTCGACCACGAAATCGAGATAGGGCTCGCGGATCGGCTGGTCCGTGCTGAGCCGCACCACGCCGTCGCCCTGCCCGTCCAGCGCCACCTCGAACTGGATGTCGCTCAGGAAGTAGACGCGTTCGACGCCCGCACGCTCGAAGTCCGCGGCGCTGCCGAGTCCCACCAGGATCTGGGTCGGGTTCAGGTCTCCGACCCCGCGCAGGCGGATCTCCGCGGCGAGCGGCTGGTCGAGCGCCGAGCGCAGCGTGATGTCGCCGAGCCCGAGCCCGTGCGCCAGCGAGGCCTGCAGGGCGATGGCCGCCAGGAGGGTGGATGCCGCGTGCTTCCTGATCATCGAGTGTCCTTGTTCGTGGTGGTCCGGCCAGTGCGCAAGCGCGCCGCTCAAGCGGCGCGACGAGCCCGGAACGCAGACTGCGGACGCTCGACAGGCCGTGACGGCGGGTGACCGCCGGGGCCTCGGGGGCCGGTTCAGGCCCCCTGCATTCCGCCAATATCGCGATCGAGTATTGGCTACAAAAACCGTTCTATCAAGGCTTCGGCGATCTGGATACTGTTGAGTGCAGCACCTTTCCGGACATTGTCCGAGACCACCCAGAGGTCGAGCCCGCGCGGGTGCGAGATGTCCTCGC
>CAYXJM010000091.1:0-8713 GCA_964465455.1 uncultured Klebsiella sp. | reverse complement strand
GATGGCGCCCGTGGTGTAGCTCGACGCCGCCGAGGCGAAGTAGAGGGCCGCGCCCGCGACTTCCGCGGCCTTGCCCACGCGCTGCAGCGCGATCGGCTTCACGACCTCGGCGAGCGAGGCCGGATCACGCACGAAGCCCGCGGTCGCATCGGTGTCGAAGGTGCCGCAGACGATGCAGTTCACGCGCACCCCGACCGCGGCATATTCCTGCGCCGAGGCGCGCGTGAGCGCGATGAGTCCCGCCTTGGCGGCGCTGTAGACGGTGGTGAGCGGCGTGGGCTTCAGGGCGGCCAGGGAACTGATGTTGATGATCGAGCCGCCGCCGGTTCGCGCCATGCGCGTGGCCGCCAGGGCCGTGAGCCGGGTGGGTCCCTTCAGGTTGATGTCGATGACCTTGTCGAACAGGGCTTCCGTGGTGGCGAGCAACGAATCCGCCACGGGCGACATGCCGGCGTTGTTCACCAGCACGTCCAGCCGGCCGTAGCGTTCCGTCACGGCGTCCACGACGCCTTCCAGGGAGTCCCACGCGCCCACGTGACAGGCGAGCGCCATGGCCTCGCCGCCCCGCGCGCGTATCGCCGCGGCCAGTTCCTCGCAGGAACCGAGCTTGCGGCTGGCGACCACCACTTTCGCGCCGCGCTCGGCGAATGCCAGCGACATCGCGCGGCCCAGGCCGCGGCTGCCGCCGGTTATCAGTACCACCTTGCCTGCCACGTCGAACAGATTCTCCACCGCGATCTCCTGATGGTTGTCGTTGCGCCGCCCCGCGGGTCGCGGAGTCTACCGCGCCGCGAAGCGCCGTGCCCGGGCCAGCAGCTGGTCCACCGTGAACCCGAGGTGGCGGTGATGGGGGTTTCTCGATTCGCCGCGCAGGAACTTCGCGTAGGAGCCCTCCAGCACGATCGCGAGCTTCCACGCGCTGAACGCCTGGTACCACTGGAAGTGCGCGAGGTCGCGACCCGTGCGCGCGGCATAGCGCTGCACGAGCTGCTGCGGCGTCTGGCAGAAGGCCGCGTCGAAGCCGCCGGCGCCGATGGCGGGGAATGCGATCAGGTTGCCTTCCTCGGGCCAGAAGATCATGGACCAGGCGAGGTCGACGAGCGGGTCGCCCACCGTCGTCATCTCGAAGTCCAGCAGGCTGAGGATGCGCGGCGGCGCGCTGTGGCTGAAGATCACGTTGTCGAGCTTGTAGTCGCCGTGCATCAGCACCGGATCGCTGCCCGGCGGCAGGTGGTCGGCGAGCCAGCGCGCGACGGCGTCGACGCCGGGCAGCTCCCGCGTGCGGTACTTCGCCAGCTGGCCCATCCAGCGATCGACCTGGCGTTCGAGGAAGCCACCGGGCCGCTCGAGATCCGCGACGGCGCTGTGCCGCCAGTCGAAGGCGTGCAGGTCCGCCAGCCGATCGACCAGTTCCTCGCCGACCGCGGCCTGCGTCCGGGGGTGGTCGAGGTAGTCCTGCGGCAGGCGGCTGCGCAGCACTTCGCCGTCGACGTATTCCATCACGAAGAAGGGCGCGCCGAGCAGCGCGTTGTCGTCGCTCGCGACCAGCACCGCGGGCACCGGCACGGCGCTGCCGTGCAGCGCGCGCAGGATCCGGGCCTCGCGCAGCACGTCGTGCGCGCTGCTGGCGACCGCGGTCGCGGGGGCGCGGCGCACGATCCAGCGCACGCCCAGGCGGGTCATGCGGAACAACTCGCAGGAGGCGCCGCCGCGGATCGGTTCGAAGGCGAGCTCCGCGTCCTCGCCGGTCTGCCCGGCCAGCCAGCGGGCGAAGGCGGCGGTGTCGAAATCCACGTCGTGCAAGGTCCTGTCCCCGGTACGCAATCGGCCTCGCCGTTGTAACGCATCGTGCCATGGCTGGCTACCGTGAGCGCCCGCGCGGCGCGCATTGACATCGCGATGGCATTGCCTTGTGATGCAGCCGCGCGCGGGCACTGCCGGTCCGCGCCCCGACCCGACGCAAACCGGCGCAAACCAGAACGGAGTCCCCCATGACGATCACTACTCCCGCATCCGGCGCGAGCGCGAGCCTTCCCCGCGGTGCCGCACTCGTCACGGGCGCCGCGCGCGGCATGGGCCATGCCTGCGTGATCGCGCTGGGCCGGCTCGGCTTCCCGGTCGTCGCGAACGATTTCAATGCCGCGGAGCTCGCCGCGGCGGTGCAGGAGCTGCAGCAGGCAGGAGTGGACGTCGCGCCGGTCGCCGGCGACATCACCAGCGCGGACACGCTGCGGGCCGTCGCGGCCGAGCTCGGGCGCCGCGGCGGGCTGGGGGCCTGCGCGCACGCGGCGGGGCTCTCGGGCTCCATGGCCGACCCCGGGCGCATCATGGACGTGAACCTGGTCGGCACGGCGCGCCTGCTCGATGCGCTGCTGCCGCTCGCGAACGAGGGCGCCGGCGTGGTGTGCTTCGCCTCGCAGTCGGCGTACCTGTGGGGCGCGGCGGCGAGCGCCGAGGTGAAGCGCATCCTCGACGAGCCCGATGCGCCGGATCTCTGCGCCCGCCTCGCCGCTGCGATGGGGCGCGACGCTCTGCACGCCGCCGAGGCCTACGCGCTGTCGAAGCTCGGCGTCACGCGCCTGGTCGTCGCGCGTGCCCGCGAATTCGGGCGCCGCGGCGCGCGGCTGCTGTCGCTGTCGCCCGGCATCATCGCCACGCCAATGGGCAGCCAGGAGTTCGCCCGGCACACCGAGACGATGCAGCGCATCGTCGACCTCACGCCCGTGCAGTCGCGGCAGGGGCGTCCGGAGGAGGTCGCCGCCGTCGTCGCGTTCCTGTGCTCGCCCGCCGCCTCGTTCGTGAGCGGGATCGACATCCTGGTCGACGGAGGGAGCACCCAGCAGCTGCTGCGGGGGGCCTAGCAGCACCCGGCCTTGCGCCGGGCCGGATTGACGCGTAGAGTTAAAACCGTGCTGCGCAATTGTTTTGTTCCAATTGCGTTCGGCACGGCGCGCCCGCCGCACAGGCAGGGCGCTGCGGGCCGCAATAACGCATAAGAATGTTCATCCGGAGGGTAATGACGTGTCCAGGCATGCATCGGGTTCCAGGTTCCAGCGGTCCGTTCTCGCGGTCGTGATCGCCTCGGGAGGGGCGACCGCCATCACGGCGCAGGCGCAGGACCAGCGTGCCAGCGCGCTGGAGGAAGTGGTCGTGACCGCGCAGCGGCGCGAGGAATCGCTGCAGGAGACGCCGATCTCGATCACGGCCTTCACCGAGGACAAGCTGGTGGACTTCGGCGTGCACGCCGTGGCCGACATCGCGGAGCTCGCTCCGAACCTCGCGATCAACAAGACACCGGGATCGAACACCTCGATGGGCATGTACATCCGCGGGGTGGGCACCTCCGAGGCCGCGCCGACGATCGACCCGAAGGTCGGCCTGTACATCGACGGCGTTTACGTGAGCAAGGCCGTGGGCGCCGTGCTCGACGTGATCGACCTGGAGCGCATCGAGGTGCTGCGCGGCCCGCAGGGCACGCTGTTCGGCCGCAACACCTCGGGCGGCGCGATCAACGTCACCACGAAGAAGCCGACCGGCGAGTTCGGCCTGAAGGCCAACGCCACCGCGGGCAACTACGACACCCAGCGCTACGGCCTGAGCGTGAACCTGCCCGAATACGCCAAGGTCGCCGCCCAGCTCTCGGTCAATCACTACGAGACCGAGGGCTGGGCGGACAACAACTACGACGGTCCGCCAATCACGCCGGGCCTCAAGCTCGAGGAAGACCTCGCGTCCGAGGACAACTGGGGTTACCGCGCCGCACTGCGCTGGACGCCGCGCGACGACGTCACGGTGGATTACACCTACGACCGCACGAATTCCAAGGGCGTGCCGTCCCCGTCGCAGCTCACCGCGGTGCGTGACAGCACCTACAACGGTTTCACCTACACGCCCGTGCCGTTCACCTACATCGGCGGACAGCTCTACCAGGAGATGGCGGCCAGCGCGGAGCCCGACCACCGGCGCGAGAATTTCATGCAGGACGGCGCCACCGAGGAATGGACGGACGTCGATGGCCACGCGCTGACCGCGGCGTGGGAGCTCAGCGAAAGCCTCACGGTGAAATACATCTGGGGCATGCGCTACGTCGACGGCGGCAACACCGGCAGCGACATCGACGGCGGCACGTATTACGCCCGCGATCTGTTCTACGGGTCGCTGCGCGGCAACAACAACCCGATCCAGACGCCGGCCTTCCAGGGCCAGACGCCGAAGAGCCAGGTGGACGCCAGGACGCACGAGCTGCAGTTCATCGGCTCGCTGCTCGACGACCGGCTGGACTACACCGGCGGCGTCTTCGTGTTCAACGAGAAGACCCAGCAGGACAACCCGCAGACCTACTCGCTGCCGATCGCGTTCATTGCGCCGCGCTCGGCGCAGCTCCCGCCGCTCTACCAGGCATTCGGCTACGGCTGTCCGCCGCCGGCACCGGCCGGCTCGCTGTGCGGCAGCCAGCGCCTGCCGTTCCCGGCCTCCGACATCGGCATTCCGGGCTACACCGATTTCCGCTACGGGCACGAGTCGGATTCCTGGGCCGTCTACGGCCAGTTCAGCTACGCGGTGACGGACGCGCTGGAAATCATGGCCGGCATCCGCTACACCGAGGACGAGAAGGACGCCTGGCTCGAGAACGAGTCGATCGACATCGATCCCGTCACGGTCGGCATCCAGCAGGCCGGAAGGCTGCATGCCGACGAGCAGTGGGACAACATCAGCTACGTCGTGAACGCCAGCTACAGCATCACGGACGACGCCAACGTGTACCTGAAGTACACCACCGGCTACAACGCCGGCGGCTTCAACTCGCGCGCCAGCACGCTGTCGGGCTTCTACACGCCGTATGACGAGGAGGAAGTGGAGGTCTGGGAGCTGGGCCTGAAGTCGGAGTGGCTCGACAACCGCGTGCGCCTGAACGCGGCGGTGTTCACCAACGATTACACCGACATCCAGATCTCGCAGTTCGAGAGCGGCTCGGGCGGTGCGTCGAGCAAGGTGGTCAACGCCGGCGCCGCGACCTACAACGGCCTGGAGCTCGAGCTCGTGATGGTGCCGGTCGACGGCCTGACGATCGACGGCAGCTACGGCTATCTCGACGCCGAGTACGACGAGTACACGCTGCTGAACCCCAAGACCAACCAGCTCGAGAACATCGCCGACGTCACCACGGTGTCGTATGTCCCGGAGAACACCTGGACGGCGGGCGTGCAGTACGACTTCGCGCCGTTCGCTTTCGGCGCGCTGTCGGTGCGCATGGATGCGAGCTACCGCGACAAGGTCGTGAACCATCCGTTCGTGAACCAGTACGACGCGGCCGACGATTACACGCTGCTGAACGGACGTATCAGCCTGAACGACATCCCGCTCGGCTGCTGCGCCGGCAATGCGCTGCGCGTCTCGCTGTGGGGCAAGAACCTCACGGACGAGGAGTACCGCAACTTCGGCATCGACTTCGGCTCGCTCGGCTTCGCGATCAACCGCTGGGGCATGCCGCGCACCTACGGCCTGGACGTGGTCTACGAGATGCGCTGACCGGCCCCCGCGCGGTGCGCCGGCGCGCGCCGCGCGGCCTCAGCGTCTGCGGCGCAGGCCGTCGGCCAGCGCCGCGAGGAACGCGTCGACGTGCCGCGCCTCGGCGAGCGCGACGACCGGGCGATCCGACATGTTGTTGCGGTTCACGCTGAACGCCAGCGCCTGCAGCATGTGCGCCGTGTCGGCGGGGTTCAGCGCGGGGTCGAGGTCGCCTTCCTGCACGCCGCGCCTGACGACCCGCATCAGCGCGAGCTTCATCGTCTTCAGTGCCTGCGCGGTGGCCTCGTGGTCGAGCGTCAGCAGCGCCTGCACGTCTTGCAGGGTGAGGATCCTGACGCTGGCGCGCACGCGCTCGTCGAGCAGGTTGTACCTGAGCCAGTCCCCGATCACGCCGAGCGCCGGCGCATCGCTGGCCAGGATGGCCTTCGCGTGCGCGAGCGTGTCGGCGATGATCTTTTCGTGCAGCGCCAGCAGCAGCGACTCCTTGGTCGGGAAGTACTTGTAGAGCGCGGCGCGCGAGACGCCGGCCATCGCCGCCACCCGGTTCATCTTGCTGTTCTGGTAGCCGTCCCTGCCGAAGCTCTCCGCCGCGGCCGCGAGGATGCGCTCGAGCGTCAGCGCCCCCTTGCCGCCCTTGCCGGGCGACGGCTGCGTTTTCAAGCGTGCCACGCGTCAGTCGCCGAGCATCGCGGTGGGCAGATAGCTGCGCGCCTGCTCCGCGACCGGCACGTCCGCACCCACGGCGCGCGCGAACTCCGCGGCGAGCTGGAGGTCCTTGTCGCCGATGCCGGCCTGGCTTTCCTGGAAGGCGCGGTCCGTCGCTGCGCCCGTGAAGCGCGCGGAAAATGCCCTGGTCACGGGGGTCAGGTTGCCGTTCGCCGACATCAGCGCCTGCAGCACCGCGAGGTCCACGCCGCCCGCGGCGGCGAGCCGGAATGCCTGGGCCGCGGTCACGATGCCGCTCCAGGTGACCAGGTTGTTCACGATCTTCATCGCGACGCCGGCGCCGACCGGCCCGGCGTGGAAGACATCGGTGGCGTAGGCGTCGAGCACGGGGCGCGCGCGCTCGAGAGCGGCCGCACTGCCGCCGGCCATCACGGCCACGAAGGGGCCGGACGCGTTCATCCGCGTGCGCGAGACGGCCGCGTCGAGCAGTTCGATGCCGCGCGCCGCTGCCTGCGCCGCCAGCGCGTGGACCGTCTCCGGGCTCACGGTGCTGTGAACGAGCACGATCGTCCCGGGACGCATGCTCGCGAGCAATCCGTCCCGGCCTTCGAGTGTCTCGCGGACCTGGGCGTCGTCGCGCACACAGACGCCGACGACGTCCGCGCTGCGTCCGAGCTCGGCGACCGAGGCGGCGAGGCGCGCGCTTTGCGCGAAGGCCTGCAGGGTCGGGGGATGGACGTCGAAGACCGCGAGATCGAATCCGCTGTTTGCGAGGCAGCGTGCCTGGGCGCCGCCCATGCTGCCGAGGCCGATGAAACCGACGCGTAGACCGCTCATGTGCATTCACCTTCTCCGGGAGTGCTGGTTTTCGTTTCTTTCCGCCGCATCACGGCAGGCGCGGATCGACCACGGTCCGGATCGGGGAGGCGGGATCCGCGAGCCTTGCCAGCGCGTCCCTGATGCCGGCCACCCCTATCGCTTCGCCCAGCCACGGGCGCACGTCGATCGCGCCGTCCGCGATCGAGCGCAGGGCCAGGTCCATGTCCTGCGGCTCCTCGCCGCCGGCGAAGTGCACGCTCAGCCGCTTGTTCTGGGCCGTGAACACCAGCAGCTGGTCGGGCTCCATGCAGTAACCGCCCATCACGATGCGCGCGCCGGGCGCGATGGTGTTGATGATGCGCTGCAGCATGCCCGGCGTGCCCACGCATTCGTAGACCAGGTTCGCGCGGCGGCCGCCGAGCTCGCCGAGCGCCGCGCAGGGCGAGCCGTCGCGCGGATCGAGCACGACATCGGCCCCCATGCGGAGCGCGACCGCGCGGCGGTGCGCGTCGAAATCGGCCGCGATGACCGGTGCGATTCCTGCGAGCTTGAGGCCGGCGATCACGCCGAGACCGATGGCGCCGCAGCCGAGCACCAGCGCGACGTCGTCCGGCGTCGGCATGCCGCGGCGCGCGTGCTCGAGTCCCACCGCGAGCGGTTCGGTCATGGCGGCGAGGTCGTCGTCGAGACCGGACGGGATCTCGATCAGCATGTCCTCGTCCAGCAGCATGTACTCGCCGAAGCCGCCGGGGCATTCGTGGCTGTAGCCGATCACGCCGTAGCCGCCCTGCTGCATCACCGGGATCGACGTCACGCGGCGGCCGGGTTTCACCGGGCGGCGGCTGCCGGGACCGTAGTCGAGCACTTCGCCGACGTATTCGTGCCCCGGCACGAAAGGCCTCGACAGGTCGAGGGCGGCGTAGGGGCCGCCGAATTCGCGCGACATGTCGACGAGGTTCTGCCCGCCGCGAAGGAAGTGCGCGTCGGAGGCGCACAGCCCGCAGCGGTGCGTGCGGACCAGGGCCTGCCCCTTGCCGGGCAACGGGTCCGGCACGTCGCCGGAGCACACCTCACCGTTCAGGAAAAACGCTGCCCGCATCACACGCTCCGTGTCCGTCGTAATTGGCAAGCCGCGGCCGGCATGCGGATGTCATGCCGGGTCGCCCAGGCTCGCGAACAGCGCGTAGCTCGGGTCGGAACGATCGCGGCGGCCGGTGGTCTCGAGGCCGGGACGGCAGGTGGGCCAGCAGTCGTCCAGTTCCTGCACGTACTGGCGCGCACTGATCGCCCAGCGGCCGTCGCGCCTTTCCCAGCGATCGAGGTAGCGGCCCGTGCTGCGCAACTCGAGCAGCGAGCCGTCGTCCGCGCGCCGGCGCGCCTGCATCGTCACGTAGGCCTCGCTGACCGCGCGCTCGCCGCGAACCACGATCGACACGCTGCCCAGCTGGTGCGTGTGCGCGAGCAGCCGTTCGTGAGCCCCGTGCACGAACGCGACGAATCCGTGCCCGGTGCCGCGGTAGATCGCGCCGTAGTCCGCCGGCGCGTCGGGGTGGAACACCGAGAAGCCGAGTTCGTCGTCCATGCGGTCCATCGCGCGGACGTAGTCGTGCAGGCGCTCGCCGATTTCCTGCTTCGCCAGCAGCACCTCGAGTTGCGTCGCGGCCATGATCGGTTGCCTCCCTCGCGCGTGTGTTGCGTT
>CAYXJM010000090.1:3484-8794 GCA_964465455.1 uncultured Klebsiella sp. | reverse complement strand
ACATGTGGATGCCGGAATCGCCGGGAGCGATTCCGGCAACACGCGTAGCCGCCGGTACAGGGACGTACCGGCGGCGGCCGCGCGCGGCACGGGCCCGACGGTCGCCGCGCCGGATCGAATGTACCGGCAGCGACCCCGCGCGGCACGGACCCGACGCTCGCCGCGCCGGACCGGATCTACCCGAGACGGAAGCGGGACTCTGGGGATCAGGCCGTCGCGGCAGGCTGCGTGAACTGGTCGGGGTCGAGGAACTGCAGGCGCAGCGTGACCACGCCCGGTTCGGGCTTGTCCACGCCGAGCATCATCACGTTGGTGCGCCCGCCCTCGGCGAGGATCGCGGGCAGGTTCAGCAGCAGCGCCCCGGTCTCCTCGCTCTTGTAGACGTTCAGCTCGCCCTTGAAGCGGATGCGGTCCTGCAGCTTCGCCAGCAACTGGACCAGCGCCTTGCGGAAGGTCGAGAAGTCGAGCTTGCCGCGGAACTCGCTCTGGTCCAGCGCCACCCGGAACAGCATCTCCGAACCGTCCGCGAGCCTGAGCTTCGCCAGCTCCAGCACCGCGCCGCCGTGCACGCGCGCGTAGTGGCGTTTCGCCTGCGCCCGCGAGGCCTTGATGAAACCTGCATGGAGGACGTTCAGCGCGCCGGTGAAAAACCGGTGCGATTCCATGCTGACGGACTGGCTCTGGCTCATGGTCGGACCGTTCCCTCTCCGGGGGGGCTGCTCGGGGGCGCCTACGTTAGCCGATCCGCCCCGCCGAGGCTACAGGTAGGGCGAGAACACCCAGAACACGGCGTCGCGCAGGCGCCGCGGCAGGCTGCGCTCGCGCCAGGCGGCGTAGTGCAGTTCGCGCGAGGCGGCGAGGATCTCGTCGAAGTGCGCCGCCACGCCGCGGCCGAAGGCGTGGTCGTAGATCTCGACCGCGAGTTCGAAGTTGAGCCGCAGGCTGCGCGGATCGAGGTTGGAGGACCCGACCTGCGCGTAGTAGTCGTCGACCAGCAGCAGCTTGGTGTGCAGGAACGGCCCGGTGTAGAAATGCACGCGCACCCCGGTTCCCAGCAGTTCCCCCAGCGCGTGGGTCGTGGCCCAGGTCATGAACGGGAAGTTGTTGTGCGCGGGCAGCACGATGGTGACCACCACGCCGCGCAGCGCCGCGGTCTGCAGCGCCACGGCGAGCTCGCGCGGCGGCAGGAAATACGGCGTCATGATCCGGATGCTGGAGCGGGCCGCCGAGATCGCCCCGACCAGCACCCACAGCAGCTTGTCGAGGTCCTCGTTCGGGCCGTCGACGATCACGCGGCATTCGGCCTCCTCGGGCAGCATGGTCACCTGCGCGGCGTTCGGCGGCGGCGGCAGCACCTCGCGCGTGCTGAACAGCCAGTCGGCCGCGAAGACCTCCTCGATCTGCGTGACGACCGGGCCGCGCAGGCGGAAGTGCACGTCGATCACCTCGGCCGGACGCCCGTCGCGCACCGCGACGTGCTTGTCGCGGATGTTCATGCCGCCGGTGAACGCCATCTCGCCGTCCACCACGAGGATCTTGCGGTGGTTGCGCAGGTTCAGCGTGAAATTCGGCGGCCACAGCCGCGGCTGCAGGAAGCGCGCGACCCTCACGCCCCTCGCGCGCAGCCGCCCGCCGACGCGCGGCAGCGAGTAGAGCTCGCCGAAGCCGTCGAGCAGCACGCGCACCTCGACGCCGCGGGCGCGCGCCGCCGCGAGCGCCTCGACGAACTCGGCGCCGACGCCGCGCGAATCGAAGATATAGCTCGCGAGGTAGACGTAGCGGCGCGCCTCGCGGATCGCGAGCAGCATCGCGGGATAGGCGTTCTCGCCGCAGAAGAGCGCCTCGACGCTGTTGCCGGTCAGCAGCTCGTTGCCGCTGGCGGCGAGGCCGAGAAAGGCGAGGTTGCGGTACTCCGGCGCGATCAGGTGCTCGGCGGCGACGTGCTCGCGGACCAGCGGCAGCGCGGGCTGCTCCTGCGGCGGCAGCGCGTGCAGGCGCCGCGCGCGGGTGCGGATGCGGTTGTTGCCGAGCGCGATGTAGGCCAGCACGCCGATCACGGGGAAGAACACGCAGAGGCTCACCCAGGCGGCTGCGCTGCGCGGGTCGCGCTTGGTCAGCAGCGCATGTCCCGCCGCGAGCACGGTGACGCTGACACCGCCGGCGAGCGCGACCAGGCGCAGCAACTCGGGATCGGGCAGCGGAAAGCTCATGCGGGGGACCGGCGGCCGGAGACCGGCCGATCATAGTGGATGCCTGCCGCGGCGGCCACGCCGGCCATTCAGCGCGCCCCGATCCAGGCGTGGCGCAGGTTCGGGTCGCCGAAGAACGGCGCGCGCACCACGCCCTGCAAGGCCGGGTGCTGCACGTAGAGGCGCGCGTTCTCGTACAGGGGAATCAGCGGCGCCTCGTCGCGCACCAGTTGCTGCAGCGCGTCGAGCGCCGCGAGGCGTTCTGCCGGGTCCGCCGAGTCCAGCACCGTGCCGAGGCGCCGGTCGTACTCCGCGCTGCGGTAACGTCCGCGGTTGATCGGGTTCCACGACGCGAGCAGCTCGGCGAAGGTGACCGGGTCGTCGAAATCCGGACCCCAGTTCTGCAGCGCGAGGTCGAACTCGCCGCGCGCCATCTGCTGCAGCCGCTGCTTGGTGATCTGGCGATCGAGCCGCACGCGCAGCCCGAGCGTCTCGGCGAGCCGCGCCTGCGCGTACTCGCCGATCCTGAGCGCCGTGGGCGCTTCTCCGGTCAGCAGGTGCAGCGGCGGCAGCTCCGCGACGCCGAGCTCCGCGCGGGCGCGCGCGAACTCGCGCTGCGCGACGGCGTCGCCGCGCTCCGGCGGCGCCAGCGGGTACTCCGCGACGAAGGCGTCCGCGCGACCGTGCAGCACCGAGGGAAACAGCGATTCCGCCGGCCGCAGCCCCGGCATGCGCAGCACGCGGTTCACGATCTCGCCGGGGTCCAGCGCCGCCTGTATCGCGCGGCGCAGGTGCAGGTTGCGCGTCACCCTGCCGTCGCGGAAATTGAACGCCAGGAAATGCACGTAGCCGTCGTCGAAGCGGCGCAGTCGCCGGCGCTCGAGCAGCACCTGCCGCACCGAGTCCGGCGCGATGTTCGCGATCGCGATGCGCCCGTCGAGGAACAGGTTCAGCTCGGCCTGCGCGTCGGTGGTCATGTACGGCACCTCGATGCGCCGCAGGCGGATCGCGCCGGCGTCCCAGTAGCGCGGGTTCTTCTCCAGCACGAGCTCCGCGCCGTGCACCCAGCGCGCCAGCCGGAACGGGCCGTTCGCGAGCAGGCGCCCGGCGTCGGCCGCGTGGCGCTCTCCCTGCGCCGCGTGAAACTCCTGCCTGAGCGGCAGCAGCGTCATGAACGCGGTGAGCGCCGGGAACCACGCGCAGGGCTGTGCGAACCCGACCTCGAGGCGGTAGTCCTCGGGCGCGCCGACGCCCAGGCTCTCGACCGGCAGCTCGCCCGAGGCGATCGCGCGCGCGTTGCGCAGCGGATAGAGCAGCGAGGCGTAGGGCGCCGCGTTCGCGGGCCGCAGCACCTCGCGCCAGGCGTAGACGAAGTCGTGCGCGGTGACGGGAGCGCCGTCCTCCCAGGTGGCGCCGCGGCGCAGCCAGAAGGTCGCGCCGTCGGGACGCAGCTCCCAGCGCTCGGCGAGCGCCGGCGCCAGGCGGTTGTCGGCGTCGTACTGCAGCAGCCCGTCCATCAGGTGCGCGAGCACGAAGAAGCTGAGCTGGTCCGTGGCGCGCACCGAGTCCAGGCTCGGGGGCTCGGCGGCGATCAGCAGCCGCACGGTGCCCGAGGCCGCGTCGACGGCCTCGTCGGCCGCGGCACGCGGCGTCGCGGCCAGCAGGCCGCAGAGCAGCAGGATCACGGACAGCACGCGCATCATCGGCACAGTATAGGTGCAGCCGGCGGCGATCCCTCCCGGCTGCCACTGCCGCGGCGCTGGGGTATCATCCGTCCCGACGCGCCCCCGCCACCGCATCCCGATCCCGCGAGCCCGATGTCCAGCGACCGTCCCCCGCCGATTGCCACGCCGCGCGCGAGCGAACCCGAATGGCTCGAGGACGGCACGCCTTTCTCGCGCGCGTTCAACGACGTCTACTTCAGCCGCGACGACGGCCGCGCCGAGTCGCGCTACGTGTTCCTCGACCACAACCGGCTCGCCGAGCGCTGGGCCGCGCTGCCCGACGCGCCGGACACGCTGTTCGTGATCCACGAGACCGGCTTCGGCACCGGGCTCAACTTCCTGCTCGCCTGGGAGCTGTGGGAACGCACGGCGCCGGCCGCGGCGCGCCTCGTGTTCCGCAGCCTCGAGGCCTTTCCGCTCGAGGCGGGCGTGCTCGCGCGCGCACTCGCGCGCTGGCCGGAACTGGGGCCGCGCACGCACAGGCTGCTCGCCGCGTGGCCGCCGCTGCTGCCCGGCCTGCACACGCTGGGGTTCGACGGCGGCCGCGTGACCCTGCAGCTCTACGTCGGCGACGTGCGCGAGGCGCTGCAGCAGTACGGCGCCGAGGCGCACCCCGAGCTCGCCGCGAAGGCCGACGCGTGGTTCCTGGACGGTTTCGCTCCGGCACGCAACCCGGCGATGTGGGACGAGCCCGTGATGCGGGCTGTCGCGGCGCTGAGCCGACCGGGCACCACGCTCGCGACGTTCACCGTCGCCGCCGCGGTACGCACCGCGCTGTCGGCGCACGGCTTCGCGCTGC
Organism: uncultured Klebsiella sp.; assembly: GCA_964465455.1. Taxonomy (GTDB): domain Bacteria; phylum Pseudomonadota; class Gammaproteobacteria; order Pseudomonadales; family UBA5518; genus UBA5518. The sequence continues at coordinate 4,082 of CAYXJM010000090.1, read as the reverse complement.
AGCGCGTGCCCGGCTTCGGCCGCAAGCGCGACATGCTGACCGGAGTCTTCTGCGGCGCCGCCGCGACCCGAGCGGCGCCGGCGCACGAGACGCCCTGGCACCTCGCGCCCGCCGCGGGGCCCGGCGATCGCCGCGCGATCGTGATCGGCGCCGGCATCGCGGGTGCCACCTGCGCGCGTGCGCTGGCGCGGCGAGGCTGGCGCGTGACGGTGCTCGAGGCCGACGCGAGTCCCGGCGCCGCGGCGTCGGGCAACCCGCAGGGCATGCTGTTCACGCAGCTGCCCGCGAGCGATACACCGCACGGCGAATTCACGCTGCACAGCTTTCTTTACGCGCGGCGCTACTACGCGGAGCTCCTGGCGGGCGACAGCGACAGCTTCTCCCCCTGCGGGCTGCTGCAGCTGCACGGCGCGGAGGACGCCGCCGCGCTCGCGCGCCTCGCGGCGCGTTTCGCCGCGTACCCGCAGCTGGTGCGCCCGGTCGATGCCGCCGAGGCCTCGGCGCTGGCGGGCGTGCCGCTCGCGCAGGGCGGCCTGCACCTGTCCGGCAGCGGCTGGATCGCGCCGCCGGTGGCCTGCGAACGCGCGCTCCGGCACCC